>CADCQE010000168.1 GCA_902803505.1 uncultured Lachnospiraceae bacterium
CAGTCGGACCGCCCTCTGGCTTATCCTGAAGAAAACACAGGATTTTTCCTAAGGCTTAGGAAATCATGTGTTTGATTCAGAACAGCGGAAACGATAAGATGATCTCAACAAGAAAAAAATAAAAGAGAGATAGAGAGGAGAAAAACCATGGATACACAATTTGCAAAATTCTTACAGATCGGCATCATCACGGACGACGTTGAGAAGGCTATCAAGCACTACGAAGAAGATTACGGCATCGGTCCATGGAGAGTTTCTCCGTTCGACACAAAGGACCTCCCGGAATTCACAATGAACGGCGAGAAGAAGCACATGCACACCATCATGGCTTTCTGCAACATCTGGGGCTTTGAGCTCGAGCTCATCCAGCCGGTCAGCGACAGCCCCTACAAGACCTGGCTTGAGGAGCACGGCCCGGGAATGCATCACATCGCCCTGATCACACGCGACAGCTTCGGCAAGGTCCTTGAGGAGCACAAGCAGCTCACCGGCCGCGACCCCTGGCTGTGGTGCAAAGAGCCCAACATCGGCATGGAGTTCGCTTATCTGGATCTCCACAAGGAGCTTGGCTTCTTCATTGAGGTTTACAACGAAGAGAAGCACGGCGGCATCCCGGCCAACTTCCAACTCCCGGAGGAGAACTGATCGGGAGAACACAGACTGCAGCAGTATTTTTGAGAGACGCAAATAAGACGAATCGAAGGCGAAAGGAGTTTCCCGTTATGGAATATGTAAAGTTTGAAGGAATCGAAAAGAAGGTCAGCAAATTCTTCATGGGCACATTCGGAATGTTCCCGGACAACATGGAGAAGCATTTCACAGTGCTCGATGCCGCTTATGACCTTGGCATCACTGCGATCGACACAGCCCGCGCCTATGACTCTGAGCCGACGGTCGGCGAGTGGCTCGCAACCCGCGGCAACCGCGAGAACATCGTTCTTTTGTCCAAGGGCTGCCACCCCGATGACGGCGTAGAGCGCGTGACGCCCGAAGCCATCGATGAGGACCTCAAGGTCTCTCTGGAGGCTCTGAAGACGGACTATCTCGACATCTACCTCCTGCACAGAGACAACCCGTCTCTTCCGGTGGGCCCCATTGTGGAGAAGCTCAATGAGATCAAGGCCGCAGGCAAGGTCCGCGCCTTCGGAGGCTCCAACTGGACCCACACCCGCCTTGAGGAGGCAAATGAGTACGCCTATGCGCACAATCTCACGCCTATGAGCGTCTCTTCCCCGAACTTCTCCCTGGCTGAGCAGGTGAAGAATCCCTTCGCACCCGGCTGCGTCACCATCGCCGGCAACAAGAACGCTGAGGCTCAGGCATGGTATACAAAGAACCAGATGCCGGTTCTCGCATATTCCTCTCTGGCCCGCGGCCTTTTCTCCGGCCGTATCACAAGAGAGCTGCTCGCCGAGAATCCGGATGCCATCGACCAGTTCTGCCGCATCGGCTACTGCTACGAGGAGAACTTTGTCCGCCTCGACCGCTGCAAAGAGATCGCTGCGGACAAGGGCTGCACAATCCCGCAGGTCGCCATGGCTTATGTCCTTGACTGTCCGATGAACGCATTCCCGATCATCGGCGCCGCGAACCGCTCCGAGATTGAGTCTTCTCTCGGCGCCCTGAATGTCAAGCTGACTCCGCAGGAAGTCCTTTACCTGGAGCTCAAGTCAGACAGCAGAAAGTAATTGTATAAAGACCCTTTATGGGTATGGAGCCAGTCCTGAGGCCGTGTCAGGCCTCTGGCTGGCTTTCTATGAAAAATGGGGATTTCCAGCAAATGTAGTAGGAAAGGAGAAACGGATATGGTTCAAGGAAGGGCAGGAGCTTTGCAAAGGAGAGTTGCCATTATCGGAGTCGGCGCTACTCCGTTTTGTAACATCGACCTGGATCCGGAGATGAAAGGGCTGACTGAGGGTGAATTTTTTGCAACGGCGGCGCTTCAGGCGATGGAGGATGCCGGGCTGGAACCCAGAGATGTGGAATTCTTTTATCATTGCTCTGCAAATCCCAGATTCTTTAACGACGCGGCAACTCCCAATATGCAGGTGGCTGAGTGGTTCGGTATGCGCGGCAAGGGCTCCATTCACCACTCCGAGGCGTGCTGCAGCGGGTATATCGGGCTGCAGCAGGCGGTCATGGACGTGGCCAGCGGCATGCACGACATCGTGCTGAGCGGCGCAGCAGAGATGGCAAACGGCATCCCGATCAAAGGCAAGCCCGCACATCTGAGAAAGGTGCTCACGATGGAGGATCTGATTCCGGATCTGGAAGGGATCATGGACAGAGCTTATACCAGGGCTCTCGGCGGCGGCCACATCGGACAGGACGACTGGATTGACCTCTACCGCACGACTTACGGCCTCACAGATGAGCAGATCGACGACACCCTCAACATCATGTCTTACCATGGCAGACGCGCAGCGGCGCTCCATCCCTATGCGATAAACAGGAAGCCCTTTGAAGAAGAGGCGAAGGAAGCGGGCTATGACGATGTCATGGAGTACCTTAAGTCC
>CADCQE010000169.1 GCA_902803505.1 uncultured Lachnospiraceae bacterium
AGGCAGGGACTGTTACGGCGGCCTGGATCTTTCCAGTACAGGGGACATCACGGCGCTGGTGCTGATGTTTCCGCCAGGGGATGCCGATGAGAAGTATATCCTGCTGCCTTACTTCTGGATCCCTGAGGAGACGATCCCGCAGAGGGTGAAGGCTGCTTCTGTTCCCTACGACATCTGGGAGAGGCAGGGGTATCTGCTGTCGACAGAAGGCAACGTGATCCACTATGACTTCATAGAGAAGTTCATCAATGACCTGGCTGAGAAATACCACATCCTTGAGATTGCCGTGGACCGGTGGAACGCGACCCAGATGATCCAAAATCTTGAAGGGGACGGGTTCACCATGGTCCCGTTCGGACAGGGGTTTGCTTCCATGTCCGGGCCGACGAAGGATTTTTACCGGCTCCTCATGGAAGGAAATATCATTCACGGCGGGCACCCGGTGCTCAGGTGGATGGCTGGAAATGTGGTGGTTGATACGGATCCGGCCGGAAACATCAAAGTGACGAAGGCCAAGTCGAAGGAGAAGATCGACGGGATCGTGGCTTCAATCATGGCGCTTGACCGGTGCATCCGCAACGAGGGGGAGCCCCAGGGGAGCGTTTATGATGAGCGCGGCCTGTTATGGCTTTGATGCGGGACATAAAGTGCGGCACTCATTGAAGTCACCAGTGAGACGGATATCTGGAAAGCGCATTCAGGGAGGAATGGACAGATGGGACTTTTGAGCGGGATCTTCCGGAACAGGGACAAACCGGAAAACAGGACTGCGGGGAGCAGTTACAGTTTCTTTCTGGGGCCAGCAGCTTCAGGGATCTATGTGACGGAGCGGTCCGCGATGCAGATGACGGCGGTGTACTGCTGCGTGAGGATCCTGTCCGAAGCGGTGGCCGGCCTGCCGTTGCATTTTTACAGGTATACCGGGGATGGGGGCAAGGAGAAGGCGGTGGATCATCCGCTCTATTTTCTGCTCCACAGTGAACCGAACCCGGAGATGACTTCCTTCGTGTTCCGGGAGACGTTGATGACGCACCTCCTCCTGTGGGGGAATGCCTACAGCCAGGTGATCCGGAACGGGAAGGGGGAAGTGATTGCCCTGTACCCGCTGATGCCGGACCGGATGACGGTGGACCGGGACGGGCGCGGCCGGCTCTACTACGAATACCGGCTGAGTGACGAAGACCCGGACCTGATCCAGAAGAGGCAGCAGACTGTCCGGCTGAAACCGCAGGACGTGCTGCATATCCCGGGGCTTGGTTTTGACGGGCTGGTCGGCTATTCGCCGATCGCGATGGCGAAGAATGCAATCGGCCTGGCAATCGCCACGGAGGAATACGGCAGCAAGTTTTTCCAGAACGGTGCAGCGCCGTCCGGAGTGCTGGAGCATCCCGGGACGATCAAGAATCCTGCGAAGATCCGGGAGAGCTGGCAGGCAACATTCGGAGGATCCGGAAACGCCAACAAGATCGCAGTTCTGGAAGAGGGAATGAAATTCACACCGATCGCCATTGCCCCGGACCAGGCACAGTTCCTTGAGACGAGGAAGTTCCAGATCGACGAGATCGCGAGGATCTTCCGGGTGCCGCCCCACATGATCGGAGACCTGGAGAAGTCCAGCTTTAATAACATCGAGCAGCAGAGCCTGGAGTTCGTGAAGTACACGCTGGACCCGTGGGTGAGCCGATGGGAGCAGGCGATGGTGCGGACGCTTCTGACTCCGGAAGAAAAGAAGCAGTATTTCTTTAAGTTCAACGTGGACGGCCTGCTCCGCGGTGATTACCAGAGCCGGATGAATGGCTACGCAACGGCGAGACAGAACGGATGGATGAGCGCCAATGATATCCGCGAGCTGGAGAACCTGGACAGGATCCCTGCGGAGGAAGGCGGGGATCTCTATCTGATCAATGGAAACATGACGAAGCTGCAGGATGCAGGGATCTTTGCAGCGTCAGAAGAGGGGAAGGAGGACACGAATCCTGATGAAGAAGGTTCCGAGGAAGGAGATGCCGGAGAAGAAGTTCTGGGCATGGAAAAGCAGGAAGATCCGGGATCAGGACGAGGGAGAAGAAAAAAAGGAGAGAATCCTCTTCCTGAACGGCACGATCGCCGAGGCCAGCTGGTATGACGACGATGTCACTCCGGAGCTGTTCCGCGAAGAGCTGCTCAGTGGAAGCGGGCCAATCACGGTCTGGATCAACAGCCCGGGCGGGGACTGCGTGGCGGCTGCCCAGATTTACAACATGCTGATGGACTACAAAGGGGACGTCACGGTGAAGATCGACGGGATCGCCGCTTCCGCGGCAAGCGTGATCGCGATGGCCGGGACCTCTGTCCTGATGAGCCCTGTCAGCATGCTGATGTGCCACAACCCGGCGACCATTGCATTTGGGGATTCGGCGGAAATGCGGAAGGCGGTCGAAATGCTGGACGCCGTGAAGGATTCCATCATGAACGCCTATGAGATCAAGACGGGGTTAAGCCGGACAAAGATCTCCCACATGATGGACGCGGAGACCTGGATGGATGCCCGCAAGGCTGTGGAGCTGGGTTTCGCGGATGGCATCCTGCAGAGGCAGGAGACAGGGGAGATGGATGACCATGTGTTCCCGGAAGTCTCCATGCTGTTTTCGAGAGAGGTAGTGACCAACTCCCTGAAGGAGAAGATGGAGGAGAAATGCCGGATCCGGGTACCGGAGGACGATGCAAAAAAAATCAGAATCGCTGTTGATGGGGGACGTTCTGCTGACGAGATCAGGGAGCGTCTTCAGTTTATTGGGAGATTTATTTGAGGAGGGTATGGAGCATGACGATTAAAGAACTGATCGAAAAGAGAGCGAAGGTGTGGGAGGCAGCAAAGAGTTTCGTGGACACCCATGAGAATGAGAACGGCCTGCTTTCTGCAGAGGACAATGCGGCGTATGCACGCATGGAGCAGGAGATCGAGGACCTGACAGCTGCGATTGACCGCCAGCAGAGAGCGGAGGCAAGGGAAGCGGAACTCAATAAACCTGTGAACACTCCGCTGACCGGGAGACCGGACACGCAGGCTCCGGAGGAGAAGACGGGCCGCGCTTCGAATGCCTACCGGGAGGACTTTGGCGCACATCTCCGCGGCAGGAGGCCGGTGCATAACGTGCTGTCCGAAGGCGTGCAGGCTGACGGAGGCTATCTGGTTCCGCAGGAGTTCGAGCGGCAGATCGTGATGGGGCTGGATGAGGCAAACGTGGTGAGAGGACCGGCAAAGGTGATCACAACCAGTGCCGAGCGCAAGATTCCGGTAGCCGCCACCCATTCCACGGCGCAGTGGACGGCGGAAAACGGGGCGTACACGCCGAGCGAGCCGTCCTTTGACCAGAAAACGATCGATGCATATAAGCTGACAGACCTGGTGAAGGTGTCCATCGAGCTTCTGCAGGATGCGATGTTCGATCTGGAGAGCTATATCGCAGCGGAGTTTGTAAGGGCCTTTGGCATTGCGGAGGAAGAAGCTTTCTGTGTCGGTACGGGTACCGGTGAGCCGACCGGCATTTTTACTGCAAATGGCGGTGAGGTCGGTGTAACTGCAGCCGGCCAGAATGCTGTGACAGCGGATGAGCTGATCAGCCTCGTGTATTCCCTGAAGAGCCCGTACCGCCGGAACGCGAAGTTCCTCACAAACGATGCAACGATTGCCTCAATCCGGAAGCTGAAGGACGGAAACGGAGTCTACCTTTGGCAGCCCTCCCTGCAGGCCGGTGAGCCGGATAAGCTGCTGGGGTACGACCTTTTTACTTCTCCTTATGTCCCGCAGATGGAGGCTGACGCATTTGCTGTGGCTTATGGAGATTTCAAGAATTACTGGATCGCAGACAGGGCAGGCAGGACAGTCCAGCGGCTCAACGAGCTCTACAGCACCAACGGACAGGTCGGCTTTGTTGCTACGGAACGCGTGGACGGAAAGGTAATTCTTCCTGAGGGCATCAAGCTCCTGCAGATGAAACACTGAGAATGAAGGCTGCGGGGTCACGGACAGTGGCCCTGTTTTATACATTTTGGAGCCAATTAAACTGACGTCTGTAAGTCAGAAATTGCAGGCTCAAAACTACCTTTAATAGAGGAGGTTTGGAGATGGGCGGATTTAACGCGAAGAATTACACGGAGCAGGGCGGCGGGAAGACCGTGATCGGCGGGACGCTGGAATTTACGGAGGGCGCAGAGGTCATCGGCATGCCCGGAGGCGGAGATACGGGCGACCTGGCTGACAGGGTCGGCAGTTTGGAAGAGACTGTAGGCGGGCTGGAGGAGACAGTAAACGGTCTGGGAGAAACGGTAAGCGGACTGGGAGAAACGGTAAGCGGACTGGAAGAAACGGTAAGCGGACTGGAAGAAACAGTAAGCGGACTGGGAGAAACGGTAAGCGGGCTGGAGGAGACGGCAAACAGTTTGGAAGAATCCGTGGATGGGCTGGAGGAAACGCTGAACAGCCTGGATGAAACCATAGACAGTCTCCAGGAAACAGTGACCGAGCTGGAGGAGCAGATCAGTGTCCTGGCAGATGGCAATGAGGAGGAATTCTGATGGCAAATGTCCTGATTGATGAAAACACAATGGGATCCATTGCAAACTCGATCCGCGGGAAAACCGGAGGATCGGAGCGGCTGAAGCCCAGGAATATGCCGGATGCGATTGACAGTATTCCTACGGGCGGTGGAGGAAGTAATGCTGATCCGGATCTTCCGGTTCGTTTTTTCAGCTATGATGGGAAGCTGTTATATAGCTACACGGTGGAAGAACTGGTCCAATTGGGGTCATTTCCACCTGTGCCGGAAGTGCCCGGACTTGTTTCCGATGGATGGAACTGGGACTTTGAAGATCTGACGCTTGGAAACGGATACATTGGAGCAGCGGATATTGGGCCTCTTTATGTTACAGATGATGGAGCTACAAGAATATATATAAAACTTCCTGACGTGAGTTGTACTCCTATAGTTGAGGTTGACGTCCTCTCTAATGCTGAAGTAGCGCTGGATTGGGGCGATCAAAGTGAGATACAGATACTCAATACGAGTAATGAATGGCGTAAACATACATACGCTGCGCCTGGGGAATATGTCATTTCATTAAAAAGAGTGAATGAAGAGGGCTATTTCTACTTCGAAGGCGATTTCGGCGAGGGCAGCGGATTGGTTTCAGAGAGAAAAAGCTATTTTAATGAAAATTACGCATACCATAGTATAGTGAGAAAAATAGAATTGGGCAGCAATGTTGCTTTTGGCAGGTATGCATTTTCTACTTTAACCCGTCTCCGCTATGTCACTATGGGAAAGATTATGACTACGATACCACAGGGGGCTTTTGAAAGATGTAATTCTCTGGAAATGCTGACTATACCAAAAGGAGTGACTTCACTTGGAAAAGAAGCATGCCTGGAATGCTACGGATTAAAAACGTTATCGCTGCCTCCTACGTTGGAAGAAATAAAAGGCGCTGCTTGTCAAAGGTGTTATAACTTGGAAAATCTGGTTCTGCCCCACCATAATCTTCAGACAATCGAGTACAGGGCATTTGATACGTGCTATTTAGTAAAAGAACTGCACTTTCCAGAATCCGTAGAGGCGGTTCCGGAATACTGCTGTTCCTGTATGAGGGGGTTGCGTATAGTTTCTTTCCCTGGAGCGAAATCGATAGAAAGAGGTGCTTTTAACGGTTGCTATACACTACCCAATATTTCGATTCCTGCAGGTGTTGAAAGTATTGCTACGCAGGCTTTTACTAGTGTTCCTGTCGAAACTATATATGTTTTTGCAACAACTCCGCCTGTATTGAGTGAATCTGGTGCTTTGGGAGACACGGGATATGATCTTGTCATCTATGTCCCTCATGGCTGCCTGGAGGCGTATCAGACCGCACAGTATTGGAGTAATTATGCAGGCAAAATGGTTGAGATGCCGGAATAAGAAAGGTACAGCACGGGATATCCTGCTGCTGTCATTTTGTGAGGAGCTGGGTAATGGCTGTAACTGTAGAAGAGATGAAGAATTATCTGAGGGTGGATTTTGATGAGGATGATTCCCTGATCGGCCAGCTCATTGCGGCCGGAAAGCAGCAGTGCATGGATATCCTGCGGACGGATGACGAAGCGGACCTGGATGAATGTGCCAATGGGCGGATCGCTGTGATGTTTACTGCGGCCTATCTGTATGAACACAGGGAAGAGGCTGACCACCATGCGATGGATCTGACGCTCCGGGCGCTGCTGTTTGGAAGCAGGAAGGCCGGTTTCTGATTTCGGGAAGGAAGCTATGCGTGCTTCTTCCGAAGGAATGAAATGGAGCCAATTAGACTGATGTCTGCAAGTCAGAAATGGAGACAAATAGACTGATGTC
>CADCQE010000170.1 GCA_902803505.1 uncultured Lachnospiraceae bacterium
ATTGCCGAAGGCAATTGCTTAGATTAACTGCATATAGGGAAAACGAAAGGTTCTGCGCAGCAGATAATTTCGTTAACGACTATAAATACAATTTATATAGAGGAGAGTTTCATGCATGGGCAGGAATGATGCCGCTTTGAATCCAGAAGAATACATGCCGCTCAGAGAGGTGGTTTTCGTCACTCTGAGGAGGCAGATCCTGCGGGGCGAACTGAAGCCCGGTGAGAGGCTCATGGAGATCAGCCTCGCCAATGAGCTGGGCGTCTCCCGGACACCGATCCGGGAGGCCATCCGGAAGCTTGAGCACGAGGGCCTCGTCGTCATGATCCCGAGAAGAGGCGCCCACGTCTCCGAGATCACCAGGCAGGAGCTCAATGATGTCCTGGAGATTCGGAGAAGCCTCGATGTACTTGCCATCCGCAGGGCTGCGGAGTTCATGACAGAGAAGGACATCCTGGAGCTTAGGGCAGCGGAGGAGGCATTTACCCTCCTGGTGGAGAGGAAGGATGCGGACCTGACAGCCCTCGGCGAGGCGGACGAGCATTTTCATGATATCATTTACCAGGGAACCAACAACAGGAGACTGATCCAGATCCTCAATAATCTCCGGGAGCAGATGTACCGCTTTCGCGTGGAGTACCTGAAGGACACAGACATCCGGCAGACCCTGGTTCACGAGCACAATTCGATTGTGAAGGCGATTGAGGACCGCAATCTGGAGGAGGCAGAGCGCCTTATGAAGCTCCATATCGACAATCAATACAGGACGATCAACCGCGCCCTTGATATGCGCGATGCTGCCGGAAAGACGACGGGTGGGAAGCATGCAGGACAGTAAGAACCTTCCCATCGGGGTGTTTGATTCCGGACTTGGAGGCCTCACAGTGGCCCGGGAGATCATGAGGAACCTCCCGATGGAACAGATTGTTTATTTCGGGGACACGGCCCGGGTCCCATACGGAAGCAAATCCCGGCAGACGATCCGGCGCTATTCCAGACAGATTGTCCGCTTTCTGAAGACCCAGGAGATCAAGGCAATCGTGGTGGCCTGCAATACGGCCACGGCCCTCGCTATGGAAGCGATCCGGGAGGAGGCGGAGGGAATCCCCGTGATCGGCGTGGTAGAGCCCGGAGCCCGGGTGGCCTGTCAGGAGAGCAGGAAGGGACGCATCGGTGTCATCGCGACCCGCGCCACCATTGGAAGCAATGTCTACAGCGAGGCCATTCACGCCATTCGTCCGGAAGCCCAGGTGATCAGTAAGGCCTGCCCTTTGCTTGTCCCCCTAGTGGAGGAAGGCTGGCTGCACGACAAGATCACGGACGAGATCATTCTCCGCTATCTCGACGAGGTGCTGGAGTACGGTGTGGATACATTGATACTCGGATGCACCCACTATCCGCTTCTGCGCTCTGAGATCCGAAGACTGGTCGGAGACGGCGTGCGCCTCATCAATCCGGCTTATGAGACCGCGGTGGGGCTGAAGCGCTTATTGGAGGAGCATCATCTGGAGAATGGAACACCGCGGAGAGCAGGGGAACCGTATCCTTACCGCTTCTTCGTCAGCGACGAGGCTGAGCGCTTTGCGGGCTTCGCCAACTCCGTGCTCCCGGTCGATGTCGCGAGCGCCCGCATCGTGCAGATCGAGGAATTCTGACGATGGCGGGACGGGATCCGGGATGGGGCCTCCGCGGCCCGGGGACGCAGCCGGAAGACGTGCGCGTCCTTCTGCAGGGGACACAGACGCTGCCGGACGGCATGGCCGGGGATACGGTCACCGAGGCAGAGGGCACACTGCGCAGGCTCGGGGATGCCTGGCACATCCTCTTTGCGGAAGCGGGCGAAGAGGGGAGAGGCGGGACGAAGACCCATATTGCTCTGAGGGAACACTCGGTCGAGGTTCACAAGCGGGGAGATGTGGAAGTGGACTTTCTCTTTCGCGAGGGAGAGCAGACGCGGGCGGAGTACCGGACAGACTGCGGCGGGATTCCAATGGGAATTCTGACGAGGAAGCTTCAGGTGAGGGAGACCGGGACGGGACTTATGGCAGAGCTTGGCTATGAGCTGTCTGCCGGGGAGGGCCCGGGCATTGACTGCCGGATCCTGATTGAGGCAGATAAGATCGTTAACGGCAAAAGAAAAGCGACTTAAGGAGCTGTACTCCGTAAGCCGCTTTTTATTATTTCTTCTTCTTAGAAGTCTTGTTGGCTGCATTCAGGTCGGCCTGGGTCTTGTCCCGCCAGGCGAAGAGCTTGGCCCGAAGGCCCTTCTTCTTAGGCGGCGGCGCCTCCAGCTTCCCGTGAGATGCGCGGACGTCCGTGATATAGATGCCGGAGATCGTCGCTTTCACTTCCTTCTTTACGGGGATCATATCGAAGATCTTTTCATCCGCAACCATCGTCATGATGCGCGGTCCGACCTTGACCTTGACGATCGGCATCTTATTGCGGCGCATCAGCCTGGGCACCTGGTCGATCACCTGCTGGGGGAGACCGGAGTCCTTCACCGGGAGGCGCTTTTTATCGATGACCAGCAGAGTCACCTGCTGCTTTGCGGCTTCAATCTGCTCCTGCTGGGCGGCCTGCTTCTTCTGCATTCGCTTTCCGAAGAAATACAGAGCGATGAGAACGCCGACCAGTATGACTAGAATAATGAGTAGTACCTGCCAAATCTGCACGATGGATACCTCCGTCCCGGGATATTCTTTATGCGCTGCGATAGGGATTCGTTAAGTGACCTGCAGCCGCAGCCTGGAAACTGCCCTCGGCAATCACCAAGTTTTTTTAGTATAACACGTGTGGGGGAAATTACAATATTGACAAATGAAAAATATCCCTCACGATCCGCCGTTCTCATTCTCCCAGATCAGTTCCTCGAGGGTCTGGTACAGGCGTTCCGGTTCCACGGGCTTTGACAGGTGTGCGTTCATCCCCGCCTGCAGTGAGCGCTGCACGTCCTCGTCGAAGGCGTTTGCGGTCAGGGCGATGATGGGGATGCTTTTTGCATCCGCCCGGGGGAGGGCCCGGAGGGCCGACGCAGCTTCGAGGCCGTCCATCTCCGGCATGCGGACGTCCATCAGGACCGCGTCGTAATAGCCGACAGGACTTAGCTCAAACATCTCAAGGACGCGCCTGCCGTTCTCTGCGTGATCGATCTTGGCCTCGCGGATCTGGATGATCTGCTTCATGATCTCGGCGTTGACAAGGACGTCCTCCGCCATGAGAATGTGCCTTCCTTTCAGGTCAGCCCGTTTCTTCTCCTTGAAGAGGCTCATGCTGTTCTTCCTGGCGATCCGCTCGAATTCGTCAATGACATTGGAGGCGAAGAGCGGCTTGGCGAGGAAGCTGTCCACGCCGATATGCAGCGCCTCATCCATGATCTCATCCCAGTTGAAGGAGGTCAGGATGATCACGGTTGTCTCCTTGTCATACCGCTTGCGGATCTCTTTCGTCAATTCCAGCCCGTCCATTTCGGGCATCTTCCAGTCTACGAGCACGAGATTATAAGGCTCGTGCTTGGCGTGCTGCACTTCCAGCATGTGAAGAGCGGAGGGGCCGTCGTAACAGGTGTCCGCCTTGATGCCGACTTCGTCCAGGACGATGCGGGCGTGCTCCGCGGCGACCTCCTCGTCGTCCACTACCAGGATCCGCATGTCTCCCGGATCAATGTAGCTCGTGGCGGGGCCCTGGTGCTCACTGTTGGTCAGCGTGACGACAACCGTAAATTCTGTCCCGACTCCCTTCTGAGATTCGACGGAAATGGTTCCGTTCATCAGCTCCACGATGTTCTTCGTGATCGCCATTCCGAGGCCGGTGCTGCCGTACTTGTTGCTCCGGCCGCTGTCCTCCTGGGTAAATGTGTCGAAGATCTTCGGGAGAAATGCCGGGTCCATTCCGATGCCGGTGTCTTTGATGGAGAATTTTACGGAGGAATGGTCGCCGAATACGGCTGTGCGCTCTACGGTCAGAGTCACACTGCCGGGTGCGTCCGTGAACTTGATGGCATTTGACAGGATATTGATCAGCACCTGCTTCAGCTTCATGTCGTCCCCGATATAGTAATCGCTGACACCGCCGAAGACCTTGCACTCATAGTGCAGGCCCTTTTCGGCGCACTGGGCCAGGACCATCGTGTTGATCTGCTCCAGCATGTTGCTGAAGAAGAACTCTTCTCTGCGGATCATGAGGCGGCCGGATTCGATGCGGCTCATATCCAGGATGTCATTGATCAGGCCCAGCAGGTGCCGGGCGCTCTCGCCGATCTGCTCCAGATATTCCCTTGTCTCAGCCGGCAGTGATTCATTGCGCAGCGCCAGGCTGTCCAGCCCGATGATTGCGTTCATTGGTGTGCGGATCTCATGGCTCATGCTGGACAGGAAGGCGGTCTTCGCCTTATTGGCTTCCTCGGCCGCCGCCAGGGCCTCTCCAAGGGCCTGGTTCTTCGCCATGGCGTCCCGCATCTCCGTGTCGATCACGGTGAGGCCCAGGCCCACGGCGTGGACGATGTGATCATCGCGGTTCTCCGCATGCCGCACACCGGCCATGCGGATCATTTCATAATATTCCCTGCCGCAGCGCTGGGCCAGGTAGCGGTACCCGATGATCATCTCATCTGCCAGTGCCTTGCGGATATGATCCGGATGAATGAACTGTAGGAAGCCTTCCCGGTAGCTCTCAGCGACGGAGTGGTTCGCGTACCAGGAGAAGCGCTCATAGTACGGGAAATGGATGCCTTCGGGTGTCTGCTCGGTATCGCTGGGATCCGCCCGATAGCAGACCGCGTCATTTTTGTCGAGATCCACATGGTAGACGCAGCGGTAGTCCGATGCCAATGCGGTGATCATCTTGTCCTGCTGCTCGCGGCGCTGCTGCTGTTCCAGCAATTCCTCCTGCAGGGCGAGCCTGTCCTCCAGCTCCTTCTGCTTCATGCGCTGGTTCTCCGCAATTTCTTCGTTCTTCTTCTCCAGCTCGATTCTTGCCGTTTCTTTTGCCTCGAGCTCCCGCCTGGAGCGCTTGATATCACGGACGAGGAAGAGGATGATGACTGCCGCGACGGCGAGGACGATGCTGCCGAAGAGCGGCAGATTGCCTCGCAGCATGTCGGAGAAGGAATACGTATAGAGCTGGTCCGTATAGCGGAACGCAAGGCTCTGGGCGTATTCGGAGCCCAGAACGTTGATGCCGCGGTTGATCAGCCGAAGCAGGCCCTCGTCTCCGATCCGGACGCCGAAACAGCGGTCGTCGTCCCAGCTCGTCTGCAGGAGCGAGAGGTCCCTGTAGCGGCTGTTCTTCAGGATGTCATTTGCCCTGAGGCCGTTCAGCGTCGTGCATCCCGCCTTTCCGTCGACGACGGCTTTCAGGCAGTCGTCAATCGAAGGGAAGAAGGTGATCTCCGCATCCGGATAATTGGTTTTGACGAAATAATACTGCATGCGGTTCTTTTCATTTACCGCAAATTGCCGAATCGTCTCCTCACTGTACTCCCCACTGTAGACGAGCTGCGTCGCTGTGGAGACGACGGCACTTGACTGGAGAATTCCATTTTCCTCTGAATAATACAGACCACCGCCCACCGGAAATGCCGCGTCGATCCCGCCTTCTCCGAGCACTGCGATCATGTCGTCGTAGCTGTCGAAGCTCCGATAGGTGACCCCGATGTTCTCTATGCCTATGCTCTTAAGCATGGCCGGAACGAGCTCGCGGATCAATCCTGTCACATTTCCTGCGGCATCCGTGCCGCTGTACGGGAGATAATGATTGAGGTATCCGATACAGAGCGTCTGGTTCTCTTTCAGCCATTCTTTTTCTACAGAAGAAAATGCCCGGCTGGAGATGCTCACGGGATAATATTTATTGCGGAGAAAACTGATGTAATTCGGCTCATACAGGGCGAGCTCTGTCTGGGCGATGTTGAGAGCGGAGAGCAGATCCGGCCTTGCTTTGCTGACACACAGATAGTAATCCGAGGCGCCGAAGGCACAGAGCAGCTCGGAGCCGGATCTCTGGTAAGCGCCGTCGCCTTCTGCGGCGAGGATGTCGACAGCATGCTCGTCGAAGGCCTCATACAGCGGCGCATAATCGCTGAAAGCCGCCACCTCGGCATGCACGTTATTTAAGTCCAGAAAGGACCGCAGAGAATCCGCCATAGCGCTTTCCAGAACGCCGATCCGCTTGCCGTCCAGGGAGGCCGTATCTGTCGTGATCTCGTCATCTCCGGCGTGCTTTATCAGGCTGTAGGTCTCGTGTCCCATGGGAGAGTCCGGATAGGCGATGAGCGATTCGCGCTCTTCTTTCCATGCGAGTCCGGCGAGAAGATCGATCTCCCCGTCTATGAGCTTCTGATACAGGTCACTGAAACTGCCATAGACATAATCGTACTGCCAGCCGGTGTACTCTGACAGCTTCTGATAGTACTCATAGGCGTATCCGGTTTTGACATGGCCGATCTGAGCCCCTTCCTGGAACACTTCATTCTCATAATAGCCCACGAGGATGGGCTCTTTTCTTCCCTCAGCCGAAGCTGCCAGGACAGGGCGCATCCGCCCCGCCGCTGCGACGAGGCAGAATAAGAACAGACAGCGGAGAATGGTCGGTTTCAGATTCATTCGGATAGCCATAGATATACCCTCGGGTCTTACTGTGTGCTGTGCATATTTCCGTTATGTTCTAAAGTCGTTAACAAATATATCTTAACATTGATCGGAGCGGAAGACAACGGAGCCGCTCCCTGCTCTGCAAAAAAGCCTGAGAGAGACACTCATTTTTCACATCCCTTCTGCATAATGGAAAGCGGAACGATTATGCTGCAGACAATCATTATGGGAGGTAGGAATCATGATCAAATGCGCACATCTTGCAGTCGCAGCTCTTGCCCTTACGGCACTGGCAGCAACTGTTTCTGCCGATGACATCGTTGTGAAGGCTCCGGCGGGCGGAGAAACCGTCACATTGACTGAAGGGGAAGAGACATCTGTCACAAACGCGGAGCTGAAGGAGCTCTTGAAGGGCGCACTGGAGAACGCCGGGACTTGCAATATTCTTGTGGGTGCAAAAGGCGAAGTTTCCGTTGACGTCGGATCAGGAGAGCCGATGCCGCTGAATGCAAGCGCCATCGTTTCTATGGATAAGAACGAGGGTGCGGTGTATGCGAACCTCTACCATTCAGTGAACATCTTCGGTGAGGAGAACGAAGGAACACAGGGCGCCTATATGTGGAAAGACGGTGACACCTGGTTTACTGCTATGGAGAGCGAGGACGGCTGGGCTGTCACCTCAAGCAAGGAGTACGCCGATCCGGTTGAGGAGCTTGCAAAGGGCATTGATTCACTCGATGAAGAGACACTCTCTGTCCTGACTCCGGCAGACCATTTCTATGAAGCAAATGGCAAGACCTATTATGTGTTCACTGCGGAGAAGGACGCGCTCCTTGGCACGGCATCCAATATCGAAGCAGCAGCCGGCTACACGGAGATGGCCGACTCGGTGATCGGGGACAATCCGCTCCAGGTCCTGCTTGCAGTTGACTCAGAGACAGGCTTCCCTTATTTCTTCAGTATCGATGCCTCAGGTGCAGCAGGCGTGTTGCCCGGCGAGATATTGGGATCAGAGACGGATCTGAGCTTCACCGCCGACAACCTGTATGTCTCCGCCTTCTTCTCGGAGGACGCCGCCTTAGTGGACATCCCGGAAGACGTGCTTAAGGCTGAGGTCAGTGACATCGGGATCCAGCTCAATGATGCGCTCGCTTCTCTGCTCGGAGGAGTGAGCTGAGCGTAATTTGCGATAAGTAAGACATCAGGGACGGTTCTCAGTTTGCATAATAGCAGGCCGCTGAGATCCGTCCTTTAATGTCCCGCTCTTTACTATACCCTTATTCTTGGTTATAATCGAAAGAACCGAAAATGAGTTAAGGAAGGATTGATTCTATATGGACAGTGAAAAAAAGCGGGAGGCGATGAGGCGGAAGAAGCGCGCGAGGCGCCGCAAACAGCTGAAAGCGATCTATTCCTTTATTGCTGTCCTCATTCTTCTCCTCTTAATGATCCTGGTGGTAGGGCTTCTCCAGAGTGGAAAGAGCAAGAGCGATCTGGCCAGGGAGGCGAAGGCGGCTGAGATTGAAGCGGAGGAGGCTTCGATTCAGGCCCGGCGCGATGCCATTGCCCAGGCGGATGAGATCGCCCTGACCTATGATTACGACGGCGCGATTGCCCTGCTGCAGCAGCAGGAGGACTTCGACACCGACACGGAGCTCATCAATGCGATCGCCCGCTTCACAGCGGTCAAGTCTTCGCTGGAGGCAAAGGACCCGCTGACAGTGCCCCACATCTTCTACCACTCCCTGATCGTGGACACGGACCGCGCATTTGACACTGCAAAGTGGGGCGAAGAGACGGTTGGCGGCATCAACGCCTGGATGACGACCATTGAGGAATTTGACAAGATCACTCAGCAGATGTACGACAACGGATGGGTCCTCATCCGGATGCGGGACATGGTGAACGAGACGAAGGACAGCGACGGCACCGTTCATTTTACGAAGAACAAGAACCTGCTGCTGCCCGCTGACAAGCATCCCTATGTGCTCTCCATCGACGACTGGAGCTATTATCACTCCTACGAGGGCAAAGGCTACGGCGACAAGGCTGTCCTGGATGAGAACGGCAAGGTCAAGATCCAGTACACGGACGCCCAGGGAAATGTCTCTGTGGGCGATTATGACGTGCTGCCGAGGCTGAACACCTTCATGAATGCCCACCCCGATGCGAGCTACAAGGGAGCCCGCGGCATGGCGGCGATGACGGGCTATAACGGCGTGTTCGGGTACCGCACGGACGTCGCCTACAAGACCGGGGAGAAGCTTGACAGGGACCAGGCCGAGTGGCTGGAGCAGCATCCGAATTTCAACTGGGAGGAAGACGTCGAGGAGGCGAAGAAGATTGCCGATGCAGTGAAGGCGGAAGGCTGGGAATTTGCCTGCCACACCTGGGGCCATCTGAGCGTCACGGACAAAAGCGCCCAGACCCTCGCGACAGACCAGGAGAAATGGCAGAACACCGTGGCGAATATCACCGGGAAGACGGACACCATCATCTTCGCCCACGGCAATGACATAGGCTCCTGGCGGGATTATGACGCTTCCACCAATGAAGCCTATGCCTACTTCAAGTCTATGGGCTACAATTTTTATGCAAATGTTGACGCCTCAAGCGAGTACTGGGTGCAGATCCGGGACCCCTACGTCCGCCAGGGGAGAATCGACTGCGACGGTCTGCAGATGTGGAGAGCCATCTCCGGGGCGGCTAAGACAAATGTCTTTGAGAAACTCTTTGACGTCAATTCTGTCTTCGACAGCAGGAGGCCCACGCCGGTGTCCGCTACGGGCAAAGCCTGAGGGCAGCAATCATTCTTCGCGGCTGCCCTTATAGTCCTTCATCGCCTTGAGCATGAAGAGGAACTGCGCCTTAAAATCATTGTCCATGACCTCGGAGTCGTACATCAGCCTCTTATAAATGTCATCGAAAGAGCTAGTCCCTGCATAAGCAGAATCCCTCATCAGCATTCCCGCCTGTGCGACCCCGGCAGCCCAGGAGGTGTCTTCATCCATCTCTTCCGCCAGATCACCCGCAGATACCGGATATTCCCTGAGGACGCTTGTGTCCGCATCCGGCTCTTTATAGCGGATGTTGACGACCAGCAGCTCGTCGCCGAATCTGGCCGCAGCTTCCGCCCCGGCGGCATCAGAGGCAGTGGCCTTGCTCCCGTATCTGGAGCTGACCTCGGGGATCTCATAGGGGGAGTCTGAGGGAACGAGCTCGTAGAGCACCGTGACCGTCTGGCCTGCGCCGACCTCGCCGCCGTCTTTCGTGTCGTCTGCGAAGTCCTCAGCGGCCATCTTCCTGTTCTCATAACCGATCAGGCGGTACCCCTTCACTGTCTCGGGATTGAATTCCACCTGGAACTTCGTGTCCTTGGCGACCGTATAGATCGTGGAGAAGAACTCCTCGCTCAGCGCGCGCTCTGCTTCTCTCACACAGTCAATGTAGAAATAGTTGCCGTTGCCGTTGTCCGCGAGAGTCTCCATGGTGGTGTCGTTGTAGTTGCCGCTGCCGAAGCCGAGGCAGGAGAAGAACACGCCGGTCTCGCGCTTCTTGCTGATCAGGTCCTTAAGGCCCGTTTCTGAGGAGACTCCGACGTTGAAGTCGCCGTCCGTGCAGAGGATGACGCGGTTGTTGCCCCCTTCAATGAAGTATTTTGCAGCGATCTCGTAAGCTTTTTCGATACCGCCTTCTCCCCAGGTAGAGCCCCAGGCTTCCAGTTTGTTCACTGCGGAGAGGATCTTTCTGCGCTCATCTCCGGCTGCTCCTTCCAGCACCACTTCCTCACTGCCGGCATAGGTGACGATGGAGATCACATCGTCATGATCCAGCTTCTCAATAAGGAATTCCAGAGAGGTCTTCACCAGGTCGAGCTTGTCGAAATCGAACATGGATCCGGAGGTGTCGATCAGGAACACAATGTTGCTTCCCTTAGAAGTCTTCGGATACTCTTCCGCCTTGATCCCCACCTTAAAAAGCAGTGTGTCCGGATTCCAGGGGCAGGGATTGAGCGCCGTGGTGACACCGAACTTCTCTCCGTCTTCCGGCTCTGCATAGTGGTAATGGAAATAGTTCATCATCTCTTCAACCCGGATCGCGGAATCGTCGATGCCGCTGAAATAGGGATCGCCTCCGTAGGCATAGGGCTCGAGGAGCTTTCTCCTCAGGGATGAGTAGGAGGCCGTGTCGACATCGGCACCGAATGTTGAGAAGGGCTGTGTCCTGGGAGAGACAAAGCCGGACTCTTCCACCGGGGAATAGCTCTCGGTGTTGAACGGCTCTTCCGGGATCAGGCTGCCGATCAGAGTCCCGTCGTCGGCCGCCTCCTCGAAGGCTGTTTCCGTTGTGCCGGCCAGAGCCATGTTCTGTGCGCTCTGGCTTTTCTGCCGGGAACCGCCGTCGGCCGGCATGGGAGCGGCCATTTCCTCTACATAGAACTCGGCTTCTTCCACGGCGAGGCTCTCTTCATCGACAGCGAAAGCCATATCATATTCGGTCTCGAGCTCTTTATAGCCGTTTCTGTAAAAATCAATGTACTCCCGTCCGACCTCCTCAATGCGCTTCTCTATTTCTTTGTCGCTTCTTGTTGAGGAAATGGTGCCGGCGCTTGTGGGGATTGCCAGTGCATTCGCGGCCATGACGGCGGAGAGCAGGATAGCGATCTGTTTCTTCATGGGGAACTCCTTTCTTCTTAAATGGGTATTCATCGGATTCTGTTGCTGATAAAGCGCTTTGATTAATAGAACCGGACCTTGTGCGCCCGCGTCACAAGTTTTTTGATTTTTCTTTATTGTATCACAGCGGAGCGCCCCTGCCCCTCTGAAATTCATTGTTACTATTCACGGTTATTTCGTTAATGATGATAATATTCTTGATTTATAGGAATCGAGAGGGTATCATTGAAAACTGTTATTTATTCGTGACAAGTAAGTCTTCTTCCGCTAAGGCGCAGAGCTTTCAGGGAGGGGTATGGGGACTTACAGGCTCTGTCCGGCTTAGCTGCGGAGCAGACGAAAGAATCTGCCAAGAGGAAATGCAAAGGAGGAAATGCTTTATGAGAGTAGTCATTCAGGATAACTATGAGAAGATGAGCGTATGGGCGGCTTCCTATATCGCCGGCAGGATTAACGCTCACAAGGAGGACCGGCCTTTTGTCCTGGGGCTTCCCACAGGCTCTTCGCCGATCGGCGTCTATCAGGAACTGATCCGCCTCAATAAAGCAGGTGAAGTGTCCTTTGCGAATGTAGTGACCTTTAATATGGATGAGTATCTCGGACTGCCCCGCGAGCATGACCAGAGCTATTGGTATTTCATGCATGACAATTTCTTTGACCACCTTGTGGACATGAAGCCTGAGAACATCAATATCCTGAACGGAATGGCCGAGGACCCGGAAGCGGAGTGCGCCAGGTACGAAGAGAAGATCGCCTCTTACGGCGGCATCGACCTCTTTATGGGCGGCATCGGCGTGGACGGACATCTCGCTTTTAATGAGCCCTACACGTCCCTGTCCTCCAGGACCGGTGTGCGCGGCCTCACGACGGACACCCGGATCGTCAATTCCCGTTTCTTCGGAAATGATCCCGCGAAGGTTCCGTCTCAGGCCCTGTCCGTCGGTATCGGCACAGTCACGGATTCTAAGGAGGTTCTTGTACTCATCAGCGGACACAACAAGGCCAGGGCCCTTGCCGCCACTGTAGAGGGAGGCGTGAGCCAGAAATGGACCTGCTCCGCCCTGCAGCTCCACAATGCGGCGATCATCGCCTGCGACGAAGAGGCCTGCGGTGAACTGACGGTCGACACATATAAGTATTTTCTTGACATTGAGAGAAAGGAGAGGCTGTAATGGGCAAATATTTTGGAACGGATGGATTCCGCGGAGAAGCAAATGAGAACCTTACCTTCGAACACGCGATCAAGATCGGGCGCTTCCTGGGCTGGCATTACGGCGCCAGGCTGGACAAGAAGGCGAGGATCGTAATCGGAAAGGACACGCGCAGATCCTCCTATATGTTTGAGTATGCGCTCTGCACGGGACTCATGGCTTCGGGAGCGGATGCCTATATCATGCACGTGACAACAACGCCCTCGGTCTCTTACATCACCAGAGTCGATGGCTTTGACTGCGGCATCATGATCTCAGCTTCCCACAATCCCTATTATGACAACGGCATTAAGATCGTGAACGGCAACGGGGAGAAGATGGAAGAGAGCACATTGCTCCTGATCGAGGCCTATCTGGACGGGGCGTTCGAGGTTCCCGATGCGAAGCGCCATGAGATCGGGCGCACCGTGGATTACGTAGCCGGGCGCAGCCGCTACATCGGATACCTGATCTCCATGTCCAGGTACAGTTTCAGGGATATCAAGGTGGGCCTTGACGTGGCGAACGGTGCCGCCTGGTCCATCGCAAGGAATGTGTTCGATGCCCTCGGCGCCAGAACCTATGTCATGAACGACAAGCCGGACGGCTACAATATCAACACAGACTGCGGCAGCACGCACATTGAGCATCTGCAGAAATTCGTGCGGGAGAAGGGCCTGGACATCGGCTTCGCATATGACGGAGACGCGGACCGCTGCCTCTGTGTGGATGAGAAGGGAAATGTCGTCACCGGTGACCACATTCTCTATATCTACGGCCTCTACATGAAGGAGAGAGGAAAGCTGCTCAACAATAAAGTGGTCACCACTGTCATGAGCAATTTTGGCCTCTACAAGGCCTTTGACAAAGTGGGCATCGAATATGAGAAGACACAGGTGGGAGACAAATACGTCTACGAGAATATGATCCGGAACGGCCACCGCATCGGCGGCGAGCAGTCCGGCCATATCATTTTCACAAAGTACGCCACCACAGGGGACGGGATCCTCACGAGCCTCAAGATCATGGAGGTGATGCTGGCGAAGGGCAGGCCCATCAGCGAGCTGGCCGCTCCGGTGGTATTCTATCCCCAGGTCCTGAAGAACGTGCGGGTGAAGTCCAAGCCGGAAGCCCAGAAAGATCCCGACGTCCAGGCCGCGGTGAAGAAGGTCGCGGATGAGCTCGGGGATGAAGGACGCATTCTCGTAAGGGAGAGCGGCACGGAGCCTGTCATCCGCGTCATGGTGGAGGCGGGAAGCAATGAGCTCTGCGAGAAGTATGTGGACTCCGTCATCGACGTGATCCGGGCGAAGGGACATATTGTGTAATCCCTTATATCTAATGTTTGCTACAAAGAGAACCGTCCTTTCCGATCCGCTTTTGTGTAATTTGACTTGTGTGGTGTGAGGGAAGCGAGTATAATAATGGTGTTGTAAAAAACTCCTCGGTTTCATATGAGGAAGAGAAGGAAAGTCGAAAAAGGAGGAACAGATCAAGTATGAAGAAAGTGATTGCGCTGGCACTGACAGCAGTAATGACACTCGCACCGGCTGCTTCAGTATTCGCGGAGGATATGACGGTAGCGATGGTCACAGACTATGGTGACATCAATGACCAGTCCTTTAACCAGACGACGTATGAAGCTTGTAAGGAATATTGCGAAGAGAACGGTGTTGATTTCACCTACTATAAGCCTGAAGGCGACTCCACAGCGGACCGCGCGGCGATGATCGACAAGGCTGCAGCTGACGGCTACACTGTCGTGGTTATGCCGGGCTACGCGTTCGCGGAAGCGATCGTGGAAGAAGCGGATATGTATCCGGACATCAAGTTCGTCGCTCTGGATGTCTCCCAGTACGATCTGGACACAGCTTCCAGCGAGGAAGGCTATGCAAGAGACAATGTCTATAGTGCAGTTTACCAGGAAGAGCTGGCCGGCTACATGGCAGGCGTTGCAGCTGTCAAGCTCGGCTACAAGAAGCTTGGCTTCCTCGGCGGCATGGCAGTTCCGGCCGTGATCCGTTACGGCTACGGTTTCGTTCAGGGCGCTGACGCGGCGGCTGCTGAGCTCGGCCTCGACGACGTAGAGATCAACTATGCATACGGCAACCAGTTCTACGGCGACGCTGACATCACAGCGGCTATGGACACATGGTATGCCGGCGGCACAGAGTGCGTGTTCGCCTGCGGCGGCGGCATCTACACATCCGCCTGCGAAGCAGCCGAGAAGACCGGCGGCAAGGTCATCGGCGTGGACGTCGACCAGAGCGCGCTCATCGACAGCCAGTATGAAGAAGGAATGTGCATCACCTCCGCTATGAAGGGCCTGAAGCCCACTGTCAAGACCGTTCTCGAAGCGATCCAGGGCGATCAGTGGACAGAGTACGGCGGCAAGGTTGAGACCCTCGGTCTTGTCGGCGATGACCCGGCAGCCAACTATGTGGCTCTTCCGGAGACCACAGCTTTCGCTGACGGCTTCACGGCAGACGACTATGCGGCACTTGTTGCTGCTATGTCCAGCGGTGAGATCACGGTCTCTGATGATACAGAAGCTGCAGAGCCCACGGCAACAACAGCAAAAGTCAACTTCCAGGGGAACCTGAAGTAAGGAATAACGAAGCGGTTCTCATTCGACAAAGAATGGTACCGAAGTAAGGATAGGATTCACAAACTATACAGCCGGCAGTTGATCTGCCGGCTGTCTTAAAAGAAAGGGGTGGTCGGTTTGGCGGAAGCTCCATATGCAATCGAAATGCTTCACATCACAAAGCTGTTTCCCGGCATTGTCGCCAACGACGATATCACGCTTCAGCTCAGGAGAGGCGAGATACATGCGCTGCTTGGGGAAAATGGAGCCGGTAAGTCCACACTGATGAGCGTGCTCTTTGGTCTCTACCAGGCGGAGAAGGGCGAGATCCGCAAGGACGGGAAGCCCGTTAAGATTATGAATCCCAATGATGCCAATGATCTTGGGATCGGAATGGTTCATCAGCATTTTAAACTGGTCCAGTGTTTTACTGTTCTGGAGAACATCATTCTGGGCGTGGAGACGACGAAGGGCGGCTTTCTCCAGAAGGATGAAGCGAAGAAGAAAGTGATGGCGCTGTCCGACAAGTACGGCCTGAGCGTGAACCCCGATGCGAAGATCGAGGACATCACGGTGGGCATGCAGCAGCGCACAGAGATCCTGAAGATGCTGTATCGGGACAATGAGATCCTGATCTTCGACGAGCCCACTGCCGTGCTCACGCCTCAGGAGATCGAAGAGCTGATGGCCATTATGAAGAACCTTGCGAAGGAGGGGAAGTCCATCCTGTTCATCTCCCACAAGCTGAACGAGATCATGGAAGTGGCCGACCGCTGCTCTGTCCTGCGCCGCGGAAAATACATCGGGACGGTTGACATCAAGGACACTAACGAGCAGGACCTGAGCCGCATGATGGTCGGCAGAGACGTCAAGCTCGTCGTGGACAAGGAACCGGCGAAGCCGGGCAAGCCGATCCTGCAGGTCCAGGGCATGACCGTAGCTTCAAAGGCTCACAGCAACAACGCAGTGAAGAACGTCAGCTTCACGGTGCGGGAGGGCGAGATTGTCTGCATCGCGGGGATCGACGGCAACGGACAGACAGAATTCGTGTACGGCCTGACGGGGCTGGAGCCCCTGGTGTCCGGCAGCCTCACTTTGTGCGGACAGGATATCACGAAGAGCTCCATCCGCAGCCGCTCGAAGCTCCTGAGCCATATTCCCGAGGACAGGCATAAGCACGGCCTTGTGCTGGATTACTCCCTTGAGTACAATATGGTGCTGCAGCGCTATTATGATCCGAAGTTCCTAAGCGGCGGAGTCTTCCTGAACCGCAAGGCGATCCGGGAGTACTCGAACCGTCTGATTCAGGAGTTCGATGTCCGCTCGGGCGAGGGCTCAGTGACCATCACCCGCAGTATGTCCGGCGGCAATCAGCAGAAGGCGATCATCGCCCGTGAGATTGATAAGGACCATCAGCTCCTTGTGGCCGTACAGCCCACCAGAGGACTGGACGTCGGAGCGATTGAATACATCCACAAGGCACTGATCAAGGAGCGCGACGAAGGAAAGGCGGTTCTTCTGGTGTCCCTTGAGCTGGAAGAGGTCATGAATGTCTCTGACCGGATCCTGGTGATGTACGAAGGCGAACTGGTGGGAGAACTGGATCCGAAGACAACGACGACAGAGGAACTCGGTCTCTATATGGCCGGTGCGAAGAGAGAGGAGGTCAGGGCATGAGAGAGAGAAAGAGCTTCATCGAATTACCTTTTGTACAATCCATCCTGGCTGCCCTGCTCTGCATTCTTCTGGGGCTCCTCATCGGCTTCCTGGTTCTTCTTGCGATCAACCCTGCAGGGGCAGGCGAAGGAATCATGGCGATCGTTAAGAATTTCCTGACCTATCCCTCTGTCCCCGCGCAGCTGAAATACCTGGGCAATACGCTGGTGAAGGCTTCTCCGCTTCTCATGTGCGCGCTGTCCATCAATTTCTGCTATAAGACAGGCCTCTTCAATATCGGATGTGCCGGGCAGTACGTAGTGGGCGCCGGCGCCTGCCTGTATGCGGCGCTTGCCTTCAAGATGCCCTGGATTGTCTGCCTTCTGCTCGCCGTTGTGGTCGGCGGCCTGTGGGGCTGCGCAGTAGGACTCCTGAAGGCCTATGCGAATGTCAATGAAGTCATTTCCGGCATCATGCTGAACTGGATCGGCCTCTATCTTGTCAACATGCTTCTGTCCCTGGTGAAGGACAGTGCCAGCCCTTACACACAGAAGGTGGCATCGGTCAACCAGGGTGCGATCATGCCCTCGCTTGGGCTGTCGAATCTCTTTTCAAATAACAAGTATGTGACCATTGCGGTGCCCCTTGCCATCCTGATCGCCATCCTGATCTGGGTCGTCCTCAACAAGACGAAGTTCGGCTATGAGGTACAGGCGACGGGCTTCAACAAAGAGGCAGCCCGCTATGCCGGTATGAATGAGAAGCGCAACATCATTCTCACACTGGTGATCGGCGGAGCACTCGCCGGTGCAGGCGCTGCATTCCTCTATCTGACCGGGTATGAAGAGTGGTCCGTGACGCAGTCTTCCGTGCCTGCTATGGGATTCAACGGAATTGCTGCCACGTTCCTCGGCGCGCTGAACCCGATCGGCACCATCTTCTCTTCATTCTTCATCCAGCACATCACCAGCGGAGGCGCTTATCTGGATAAGAGCGTCTACCCCTCACAGATTGCGGACCTGATTACATCCATCATTATCTATTTATGCGGATTCGTCCTGTTCTTCAAACTCGCGCTGAACAAAAGCATCAGCAAGAGAAAAGAAAAGAAATCATGAGCGGAGGTGAGAAGGAATGGTCTTATTAATTCAGTATACCTTAGTATTTGCTTCCGTTCTCGCCCTGGTGGCTTTGGGCGGCTGCTTCAGTGAACATTCGGGCGTGATCAATCTGGGTCTGGAAGGCATCATGGTAATGGGAGCTCTTGGAGGGGCGCTCTGCATGAAGGGCTTGTCTGCAAATGATTTTATAAATCCTGCGAGCGTGCTCATCATCATTCTCGTAGCCGGCCTGGTGGGCATGGCTTATTCCGTGTTCCTCGGAGTGGCCTGCATCAATTTCAAAGCGGATCAGACGCTTGTCGGCACCGCTCTCAATATCATGGCCCCGGCGGTGGCGACAGTCGTGGTCAAGGCCATCAATATGAGAGAGAACCCGGACAATGTGTCTGCAACGGTCATCTACGGCTCGGCGAGAAAGACACTGATTCAGAGAATTGCGAATTTCCAGTTTAACTGGTTCATGCTGCTGGCTCTCATCGCCGTCATTGTGTCCTTCGTCGTGCTCTATCGCACGAAGTTCGGTCTCCGCCTCATGGCCTGCGGCGAGAATCCCCAGGCAGCGGACAGCGTCGGCATCAATGTTTATAAAATGCGCGGGGCCGGCGTCCTGATCTCCGGTTTGCTCGGCGGCATCGGCGGCGTCGTCTATATCACGGCCGGTGTCAGTGAATGGAAGTTCGAGACAGGCGTCGCGGGCTTCGGCTTCCTCGCCCTCGCAGTTATGATCTTCGGACAGTGGAAACCCATCAACATTGGTCTGGCAGCTCTTCTGTTCGGATTCTTCCGCGCCCTCTCCAATGTGTACACCGGCTTCGATTTCCTGAAGAATCTCAAGCTCCCGGGCACTGTCTACAATATGATGCCTTACATCATCTCCCTGATTGTGCTCGCATTTACATCCAGGAATTCCAGGGCTCCGAAGGCGGAGGGCATACCCTACGACAAAGGGTCAAGATAAGCACAAGAGTATTGTATCCGAATCATGTAGAGGCAGGCAGCAGGAAGACTCTGCTGTCTGTCTTTTCTTCGAAAAGAGAGGTAAGAGATGGACTACCGCATTGAACGGGATTCCATGGGAGAGATCCGTGTCCCGGCAGAAAAGTATTGGGGTGCCCAGACGGAGCGCAGCATTGAGAACTTCCGGATCGGAGTCGGGATCGAGACCATGCCGCAGGAGATTATCTGCGCTTTTGGTTATCTGAAGAAAGCAGCTGCCGAGGCGAATTACGAACTGAAGAAAGAAAAAATGACGGAGCAGAAGCTCTTCGCTATCTCAAAGGCCTGCGACGAGGTGATCTCCGGCAAGCTTCTCGATCATTTTCCGCTCGTCGTCTGGCAGACCGGCTCCGGAACCCAGTCCAATATGAACGCCAACGAGGTGATCGCCAACAGGGCGAATGAGATCGCCGGGACGAAGCTCTGCCATCCCAACGACGATGTCAATATGAGCCAGTCCTCCAACGACACCTTTCCCACCGCGATGTCCATCTCCGCGGTGACCGCTCTTGTGACAAAGCTGCTTCCGGCAGCAGAAGGTCTGATTGCCGCTTTTCGGGAACTGGAGGCGGCGTATCCCGATGTGGTAAAATCCGGGAGGACCCATCTGCAGGACGCCGTTCCGATCCGCTTTGCCCAGGAGATCTCGGGCTGGAGGTCCTCGCTTGAGCGGGACACCGAACTGATCCGCCTCGCCATACCTCCTTTGAGCGAGCTTGCGCTGGGGGGAACGGCGGTGGGCACAGGACTCAACGCGCCGGAAGGATTTGCAGAGCTTGCGGCGGAGAAGGTATCGGCACTCACGGGCATCCCATTCTCCTCAGCGCCCAACAAATATCACGCCCTCACTTCGAAGGACGAGCTGGTCTTCGCCCACGGGGCGGTCAAAGCGCTCGCTGTCGATATGATGAAGATTGCAAATGACGTGCGCTGGCTCGCCTCCGGCCCGAGGTGCGGGCTTGGCGAGATCACGATTCCGGCCAATGAGCCCGGTTCTTCCATTATGCCGGGGAAGGTCAATCCCACACAGTGCGAGCAGGTCACAATGGTAGCCGTGCAGGTGATCGGAAATGACACGGCGATCGGTATGGCCGCTTCCCAGGGGAACTTCGAACTGAACGTGTTCATGCCGGTGATGGCATACAATTTCCTTCAGTCCGTGCGGCTTCTCGCCGAGTCCATCGAGTCCTTCCGCATCAACTGCGCTGTCGGGATCCGGGCGGATGAGGAGCGGATGCGCCACAACCTTTACAATTCCCTGATGCTCGTGACCGCACTCAATCCCTATATCGGATATGAGAAGGCCGCGAAGACGGCGCACCTGGCATTTGAAGAGAATCTCTCACTGAAGGAAGCCTGCGTGCGGCTGGGCTTCCTGACAGCGGATCGCTTTGATGAAGTATTTCATCCGGAGAAGATGGCGTGAGACAATGTGATGATCAGGCGTCCTCCCCGAAGATGGCCTTTTTGTGCGGATTCAACAGAGTCGCCAGCAGCTCGCCGAGAACGCCGCAGCTGAGGAATTCTCCTGCTGCGATGGACAGGATGAGCAGGATGAAGGGCAGATTGACGCCATAGCCGAATCTCAGGATGAGAGGGACTATGATCGTATTGGAGACAATGGGCGGGATCGGGACGAGCCAGCGGTTCTTCCGCAGGCGGTAAGAGAAGAATGCGCCGATCAGCGTCGCCAGGGAACCGAAGAGGATGTCCCAGATGATGCAGCCGCCGAAGATGTTGCCGAGAATGCAGCCCACGAAGAGCCCCGGAATGGCAGCCGATGTGAAGAGCGGGAGAATCGTCAGGGCTTCTGAGATTCGCACTTGGACCTCGCCGAAGGAGATCGGCGCGAAGACCAGGGTCAGGACGACATAGATCGCGGCGATGATTCCTGCGCGGGCAATCCAGTAGATCGTGTCCGTTTGCTTTGTTTTCATTTTTTCGTTCCTCCGTAGTTTTGTTTATCGTGAGGATGGTTTCGAACTCACGCGCTTCCGGCTGAAAAAGGGATCTTGGAAGCGATTGCTCGATTATACTAGGAACACTGGGTTAATGCAAGGAGAGAATTTGATGAGAAAACTGTTCCAAAAGGCGCTGATCCTGCTGCTTGCCATATCGATGCTTGTGGTGCCGGTACAGGCGAAGTCGAAGGTGGTCGATGAATCGAAGCTGGGTGCCTACCGTTATGACAGCAGAGAAGCTTATGTGGAGATGATAAAACCGATCGCGAGGAAGATCGGCCTCAAGTACCACTATCTTCCTTCCGTACTTGCAGCCCAGTGTATTCTGGAAACCGGATACGGCGGCTACTCGGATGAGAACACTGCCTCCATGATCCGCTACCACAACCATCTGGGCATGAAGACCTCCATGCTCAATGAGACCTGGGAGAATCATACTGTCTGGCCCGGGAAGAGCTATGTCAAGCGGACACCGGAGTGGGTGCTCGGCGGAAAGGTCAAGATCCATATCAAAGACAGCTTCCGGATCTACAACACGGTAGAACAGTGCCTCACGGATTACGTGATGTTTATGAACTGGGTCCGCCTGGAGGATGGATCCTTCAAATACCGCAGAGATGTCATAGGCAATACGGATTACAAAAAGACGATCTGGTACGTCATGGTGGACGGGTACTGCACGGATCCCGATTACGCCCGGAGCGTCATCAGGCTCATCAAGAGGTGGAACCTCACGACCTTGGACGAGGGCTTTGAAGTCCATGTCAGGAAGGTGAAGCTGGACCGCTCGAATACCTTGAAGCTGAGGAAGGGAGACATCTACAAGCTGAATGCGGCCGTTGTCCCCGCGAACGCAGCGAATGCGGGGATTCGCTGGAGGAGTTCGGACCCCTCGGTGGTCTTCGTGAACTCCAGAGGGAAGCTGATGGCGAAGAAGAAGGGAAGTGCATACATCTACGCAATCAGCAAGGACGACTCTGCGAAGTCGGCGAAGCTGAAGGTTGTGGTGAAGTGATCCACTTGCATTTTCACTTCTTCTCGTATATAATGTGCGAGTATGGATACAGATGAGAGGTTCATGCGGGAAGCATTGCGCCAGGCGCGGAGGGCTTACGCCCGCGAAGAGACGCCCATCGGCTGCGTGATCGTGCGATCCGGTCAGGTAATTGCAAGAGGGTACAACCGCCGCAATACGGAAGGCAATCCCCTCGCGCACGCGGAGCTGACCGCGATCCGGCGCGCATCGAAGCTCGTCGGTGACTGGAGGCTGGAGGACTGCACCATCTACATTACCCTTGAGCCCTGCCCCATGTGTGCAGGTGCCATCGTGCAGGCCAGGATTCCCCGCTGTGTCATCGGATGCATGAATCCCAAAGCCGGCTGTGCCGGTTCCGTGATGAACCTTCTGCAGACAGCGGGCTTCAACCACCAGGTAGAGATCTGCTCCGGCGTCCTTGGGGAAGAATGCAGCGCACTGATGAAGCGCTTCTTTCAGGAGCTGCGCGAGCGGGATCGAAAGAGGCGGGAGAAGCTTTACTGAGCAGACTGATCTGTACCGATACAAATTGGGAGAGTTATCGAAGTGGTCATAACGAGCCGCACTCGAAATGCGGTTGTCCAATTTTGGGCACGTGGGTTCGAATCCCACACTCTCCGTGAATAGAGGGGAATGGTTCAGATGGTGCAGCGGGGACGGTTCTCTATGCGTCAAAAAGGATGCAGTGAGGACGGTTCTCTTTGCATCTTTTTTTGCAGGAAGAACGCAGAGAGAACTGTTCCCGCTGTCTCTTTTTGACGTATAGAGAACCGTCCCTGCCGCAGCAATTCTGGAGGAGCAAGCAGTGCCCGAGAACAAGATCTGGAAAAAAACGATAGAGCTGAATCTGGAGATCCCCGCTGAGGGGAGCATCTACGGCGACCATGTCAGCGAGATGGAGGCTGTCATGAGGGGCGTCCTTGACCGCATTGACCGCCTGCGCATGGATATGCGGGACAACCTGGGCTTTGATCCGGTGGACCACTGCCTGGCGCGCATCAAGAGCGACCGGAGCATGAGGGAAAAATGCCGGCGCAAGGGGCTCCCCGAGACGAGCGATTCCGCCCTCTTCGAGATCCGGGACGCCATCGGAATCCGCATTGTATGTGCCTTCCTGAATGACGTATATACGTTCCGGAATTATCTGGCCGAGTTTGACGATTACGAGATCGTCGAGGAGAAGGACTACATTAAGCACGCGAAGGCGAACGGCTACCGCAGCTGCCACATCATCCTGCGGGTGAGAGGAACCTACTATGTAGAGCTGCAGCTTCGCACCATTTCCATGGATACCTGGGCCGCTCTGGAGCACAAGATTCATTATAAGAAAGACTTTCACAACGACAAGCTTATTGTCAGTGAGCTGAAGCGCTGCGCCGATGAACTGGCTTCAACGGATATCTCCATGCAGACGCTGAGGGATATGATTACTTCAATCACCTGAGGAAAGGAGGCTCCCTTCTCATCTGAAGGATAAGCGATGGATTACGGGGGTACCATAGATGAAAATCTTACTGGCGGAGGATACAAAGGATATGAACCGCGCTCTCACTGCGGTTCTGAAGCATGAGAAATACGATGTGGATTCTGTCTTTGACGGGGCTGAGGCCTGGGAGCATTTGCAGAAAGACAGCTACGACGGGATCATCCTGGACATTATGATGCCGAGAATGAACGGACTGGAGGTTCTGGCCAATCTCCGGAAGAGCAACATCCTGACACCGGTACTTCTCCTTACGGCGAAGGCCGAGATCGACGACCGGGTCACGGGGCTGGATGCGGGGGCCGATGACTACCTGACGAAGCCCTTTGCGATGAAGGAGCTGCTTGCGAGAGTCCGGTCCATGACCCGCAGGCGCAAAGACTACAGCGCCGAGGAGCTGAAGTACGAGGACATCGTCCTGTACGCGGAGAGCTTTGAGCTGGCCTCTGAGAACACCGTGCGCCTCTCCATCAAGGAGTTTGAGCTGATGCAGACCCTCATCCTGAATGCAGGGCGCGCATTGGATACGAAATACCTGCTCGAGCACGTGTGGAGCAAGGAACCGGACGCCGAACCGGATACGGTCTGGCTCTACATTTCTTATCTGCGGGGAAAGCTCCAGGCCATCGCCTCCAGAGTTTCCATCAGCGGGGAGCGGGGCGGGAGCTTCCTCCTGGTGACCCCGCAGGAAGCGTGAAGCAATTACACCTGGAGTTCAATCAGAACGCACATTGGAGGAAGACATGAATTCCAGAACGATTCAAAAGCTGCGGCACAAATTCATACTGATCTCCACGCTCACCTATTTTCTGGTCATGATCTTTATCGGGACATTTATCAACTTGTCTTATAGCTTCCTGACCCATTCCCAGATTCGCAAAACCCTGGATTATATTCTTGAAAATGAAGGTGAGATCGAGTACGGCAGCCCCGATAACATGCAGGGGGAATGGACGGGTTACGAGGCAGGACTTCTCCCGGAATCCGGAACGGCGAGCGGGGGCTCATCCGCAAAAGAGATCAACAGGGAGAGGGTGCGCTCCCTCACACATTCCGATGCGGGGGGCTCGATCCTCAATGAGTTTTCACCGAACTTCCGCTACACCGGGCGCTTTTTCGTGGCGACCTTCTCGGAGAATGGGGAGCTTTCTGAACTCAAGAGTACCCACATCGATGAGTTCGCTGTTCATGAGGAAGAGCTTCTTGCCGAAGCGGCGTACCGGCAGAATTCCCGCTACGGCCGCTTTGGCTACTACTGCTATGAGAAAGGCGTCATCTCCAACGGGGAGACCATGGTCGTGGTCTTAAGCTGCGCCAACCAGCTCCGCGCCAACGAGCGGATCCTGAGAATTACGGTCCTGATCTGCGTGGCCGGGATGCTGGTAACCCTCCTTCTTGTCTGCATCTTCTCACACCGGGTGATCAAGCCGGAGATAGAGAATGTGAAGCGGCAGAAGCAGTTCATTACCAATGCCAGCCATGAGCTGAAGACGCCTCTTGCCGTCATCCGGGCCAATACGGAGATCGAAGAGATGATGAACGGTGAGAGCGAGTGGACCCAGTCCACCATGCGCCAGATCGACCGCCTCGATGGACTGGTCCAGAACCTGGTGATGATCTCCCGGGCCGCGGAGCGGGAGGACCGCAGCATCATGACAGAGATTGATGTCTCCAAAAATGTCGAGGAATCGGTCAATCCTTACCGCTCCCTGGCACAGCAGGACAAAAAAGAACTGATCATAGAGATTGCCCAGGGGATCCGCATGGTCGCGGATGAGAGCAAGATCCGTCAGCTCACGACCCTTCTTGTGGACAACGCTTTTAAATACTGCGACGACGAGGGGAAGATCCGGGTCAGTCTCGACTCCTTGAGAAAAGGGAAGACGGTGCGGCTTGTCGTCGGAAATACTTTCTCCAAAGGAGCCAATATAGACTACAGCCGTTTCTTCGAGCGCTTCTACCGCGAGGATGAATCCCACAACGTCGATAAGGGCGGATACGGGATCGGCCTGTCGATCGCAGAGAGCATCTGCCAGCAGTACGGCGGCAGCATCTCTGTCAGCTGGAAAAACGGAGAGATTGCCTTCACCTGCATACTGACCTGAGGGAGACGCGGGGATATGCCTGTACTTCCGGAGAAAGAAATAAGGAGTAAGCGCTATGGAAGAAGCTCTCACATCCCATGTCAAGCTGACGCTCCGCTTTGACGGGAGCGGTTTTTTCGGGCCCGGGGTGGCGGAGCTCCTGGAACTCATCGAGGAGTGCGGCTCCATTAAGGACGCCTGCGCACAGATGGGACTGAGCTATTCGAAGGGCCGCTATATCCTGAAGCGCGCCGAGACTGTGCTTGACTTTCCCCTCCTGGAGGTGCGCCACGGCGGCACGGGCGGAGGGGCCAGCTGCATTACAGAGAAGGGAAAGCGCTTCCTGACCGCCTACCGGGAATGGGAGGCGGAAGTGAGCCGCTATGCGGAGAAGCGATTTCTTGAGAGAGGGAGTCTGCTGGAATGAAGAAGAATACAAGAGCAATGAGAAAGCGCCAGCTCTATACCCGCATGATCCTGGGTATGGCGGCATTAGCTGTCATCCTTGCGGTCGTCCTCATCGCCGTCTCCTGCGGAAGGCAGAAGCAAGACGAGACGCAGGAAGCTGCTCCCGCCGGGGCGGAGAGCGCCGCGGTGCTTGCGGGGAAAGCGGAAGCAGGAGAGAGCGCAGCAGTGCAGGCCGCTGAGGCGGCAGCGGAGGGCGGTCCTGATGGCACTGGAGAAGGAAATGCGGCCTCGGGAACTGCACCGGCGGAGCCGGCACCCTCTGCGGAGTCAACCCCGGCCGGATCCGTGGGAAGCACTCCGGCGGGCCGCGTCAGCATCAAGCTGACCGCCACGGGCGACTGCACGCTCGGGATCGACGACAGCTTTGACTACGATACCAGCTTCAACGCTGCTTATTACGAGGCGGATTACCCGGGCTGGTTCTTTGAGAACTGCATGGACAGCCTTGGGTCAGACGACCTGACCATCGTGAATTTCGAAGGCGTCCTCTCCGAAGGAGGAGAGAGACAGGAGAAGCAATACGCCTTCCGCGGCGATCCGGAGTTCGTCCGTGTGCTCACCGAAGGAAGCGTGGAGGCGGCGAATCTGGCCAACAACCACAGCTTTGACTACGGGAAGGATGCCTACGAGGACACGAAGAAGATACTCGCGGATGCGGGCATCACGACCTTCGGTTACGACCGGAGTGTGATCGTGGAAATCAACGGCATCAAAGTGGGGCTCACCGGCACGCTTACCCTCTATGACGAGTGGGAGGCGAAGGACGGCCTGGTCGAACAGATTGAGTGGTGCAGGGACCAGGGAGCCCAGCTCATCATTTCCAGTATTCACTGGGGCGACGAGGGCGAATACTATCCCGCAGACTGGCAGTTCTATCTGGGACGGGCTGCCGTGGATGCCGGCGCCGACCTCGTGATCGGCCACCATCCCCACCGCCTGCAGCCCTATGAGATCTATAAAGGAAAGGTCATTCTCTACAGTCTGGGCAATTTCTGCTTTGGCGGACACCGCTCTCCGTCTGACATGGATTCGGCGATCTACCGGCAGACCTTTACCTTTGAAAATGGTGTCCTGCTCGAGGATACGGAGTATTCCATTCTGCCCATAAGCATCTCCTCGGCTTCCGATTACAACAATTATCAGCCGACGCCGCTATACGGTGAAGAAGCGGAGAGAGCTCTCGGGAAGATCTACCGGCTGGAAGAGAGCGGATCATAGAAGAATCTGTGATATGGGAGAAGGGCAAGCGGGGCATTTGAAAAGCATGAAAGGCGAAACATTTTGTCAGCGGACATCCTATTGACACGAGATAGAGGAGACATAAGAGAACATGGAAAGAGAAAGACTGGGAAGCAGGCTTGGATTCATTTTTCTAAGCGCCGGATGTGCTATCGGGATCGGCAACGTATGGAAATTCCCTTATCTCACCGGCCAGTACGGCGGAGGTGCTTTTATTCTGGTCTATCTGATCTTCCTGCTTATTCTGGGGATTCCGGTTATGACCATGGAATTCTCGGTCGGCCGGGCGGCGCAGAAGAGTCCGGTCAAGATGTTCCAGCAGCTGGAGAAGCCGGGGTCCAAATGGCATCTTTTCGGAATTGTCTGCCTTGTGGGCAGTGTCATTCTGATGATGTATTACTCTGTCGTTGCCGGATGGATGCTGCAGTTTTTCGTGCGGACAGCGACAGGCCAGTTTGCCGGGAAGGATACGCAGGCAATTGGCGAGGTATACCGGGAAATGCTCGCAGATCCGACGATGCTCATTGTGGCGACGGCTGTGATCGTGGTTCTGGGATTCTTCATCTGCTCAATCGGCCTGAAGAACGGGCTGGAGCGGGTGACCAAGGTGATGATGATTCTCCTGCTCGCCATCATGGCAGTTCTGGCCTTGAACAGCATTTTCCTGAAGGGCGCCCAAGAGGGCATCTCCTTCTACCTGATCCCGGATTTCGAAAGGATGAAGGAGGTAGGTATTGGAAAAGTCATCGTTGCCGCTATGAACCAGGCCTTCTTTACGCTGAGCATCGGCATGGGTTCGATGGCGATCTTCGGCAGCTATATTGATAAGAAGCGGTCTCTCTTTGGGGAATCCGTCAATGTGGCGCTGCTCGACACGGCAGTTGCCATCGTTGCGGGGCTCATCATCATTCCCGCCTGCTTTGCCTACGGCGTCGAGCCTGAGCAGGGATCGGGACTGATCTTTGTGATCCTTCCGAATGTTTTCAACAATATGCCCTTTGGACAGGTCTGGGGAAGCCTGTTCTTCATCTTTATGAGCTTTGCCGCCTTCTCTACAGTTCTGGCGGTATTTGAGAACATCATTGCCTCTGTCATGGATCTTACGGATTGGAGCAGGAAGAAGACCTGCCTGATCTGCGCGATCGCGATCTTCCTCCTCTCTCTGCCATGCGCCCTCGGCTTTAATGTGCTCTCGGGCTTCCATCCCCTGGGCGGAGACAGTGTTGTCATGGACCTGGAGGACATGATCGTCAGCAACCTCGTGCTGCCTATCGGAGCCCTGATCTTCGTCCTCTTCTGTACGCTCCGCGCAGGCTGGGGCTGGGATCGATTTCTGGAAGAGTGCGACACGGGGGACGGGCTGAAGCTCCCCAGGTGGCTGCGCCCCTACATGTCATTTGTCCTGCCGCTGATCATTCTTACAGTGTTTGTGGTGGGAATTCTTCCGTTTTTTGTAAAATCTTGATTTGCATGTATTGCATTTTTATGGTAAATAATGGAGACGGTATATAACTCTGCCTGCCCGGACAGCTTACAAGTAGAGCTAACCGGTGATTTTGGCAAAGACTGCTGCAGGCAGCGCAGATTACGTTAGGAGGAAATGGATGAGTTTGACAAGAAAATCGTTTCGCGGAGGTGTTCATCCGGAGGGGCATAAAGAGTTATCGAAGAATGCTTCTTTTGAGACGTATCTGCCGCAGGGGGACATGGTCTTTCCTCTCAGCCAGCATATCGGGAGGCCCGCTTCTCCTGTGGTCGCCAAGGGCGACCGCGTCCTCGCAGGCCAGCTGATTGCGGAGGCAGCGGCAGGGCTGTCCGCGAATATCGTGAGCAGCTGCTCGGGGACAGTGAAGGCGATTGACCGCCACAGGACGATCGCAGGCACTTTTATGCAGAGCATCATCATCGAGAATGACGGCCTGTATGAGACACTTCCGGGCATCGGGAAAAAAGTGGACCACAGGAAGCTCTCCCAGGCGGAGATCCTTGCGAAGATCAGGGACGCGGGGATTGTCGGCATGGGCGGAGCGGGTTTCCCCACACATATCAAGCTGGCTCCCAGGGATCCCTCTGCGATTCGCTATGTCATCGCAAACGGCGCGGAGTGTGAGCCCTATATCACTTGTGACGACCAGCTCATGAGGAATTACGCGCCGGAGATTCTTACCGGGATGGAGGTGATCCTCTCTCTGTTCCCCGGCGCCGAGGGCGTCGTAGTGATAGAGGACAATAAGCCCGAAGCGATCCAGGCCATGCTAAATGCAGCAGCAGGCAAAAATATCCGCATCCTCCCCATGCCGACAAAGTATCCTCAGGGAGGCGAGCGCAGCGTCATCAACGTGGTATGCGGCGCGAACTACGGCATCACGGAGCTTCCCGCGGATGTGGGCTGCATCGTTGACAACGTGGGGACGATTTACGCCATTTACAAAGCGGTGTGCGAGTCCGCGCCCCTCATGGAGCGCGGCGTCACCATCACCGGCGAGGCAGTGAAGCGCCCCTGTAACCTGCTGACCCGCATCGGCGCGAACATCGGGGAGCTACTGGAAGTGGCCGGAGGATACCGGGACGGCAGCAAGGCCGTCAAGATCCTTGCCGGAGGGCCCATGATGGGAATACCGGTGGACAACCTCGGCGTTCCTCTGCAGAAGAACAACAATGCGCTGACCTTCCTGACCGGGGATCCTGTTGCGGATTCCCTGCAAGTCCAGACCGCCTGCATCCGCTGCGGGCGCTGCGTGCGCGTCTGTCCCCAGGGGCTCACCCCGCAGCTGATGTCTGCCGCATTTGAGAAGAAGGATTATGAGAGGTATGAGAACAAGCTTCACGGGCTCGAGTGCATCAGCTGCGGCTCCTGCACCTTTATCTGTCCCGCCAAGAGGCATCTGACTCAGGAATTTAAAGTTGCCAAGGCAGAGATCATGGCGATGAAACGGGCGCAGAAGGAAAAGGAGGCGGCAAAGGAATGAGTGCTTATTTGAATATGTCGGCCGGCCCCCATGCGAGAAGCCGGCTGAGTACGGGAAATGTCATGCGGGACGTCTGTATCGCCCTGCTCCCCGCCACTGTGGTTGGCGTCTGGCATTTTGGCCTCAACGCACTTCTCACAGTGCTTGCTTCTGTGACAACAGCGGTGCTTACAGAGTATCTGTTTGATCGGATCGCGAAGCGGGGAGCCACCTGGCGGGACGGGAGTGCGGTTGTGACGGGACTCCTTCTGGCGCTGTGCCTGCCGCCGACAGTCCCGCTTTATATCCCGATCCTCGGCAGTTTGTTTGCCATCCTGTTTGTAAAATGCTTCTTCGGGGGACTGGGGAAAAACTTCATGAACCCGGCGCTGGCCGGCCGCTGTTTCCTCCTGATCTCTTTCAGCAGCACAATGACGAACTACAAGTACGTGGATGCCGTGAGCTCGGCGACGCCTCTTGTGTCCCTTGCGAACGGGGAGAAGGTGAACCTGCTGGAGCTCTTCCTCGGCAGCGGCTCGGTCACGGGCGTCATCGGCTGTTCTGCTGCGGCCCTTCTTGCGGGCGGCATCTACCTGCTTGCCATTCGGGCCATCACATGGGAGATCCCGGTGGCGGCTCTTGCCGTCTTCACGTTGTTCATCGCGATCTTCGGAGGGCATGGATTTAGTCCCGCCTTCCTTCTGGCCAACCTGATGGGCGGCGGAATCCTGATGGGATCCTTTTTCATGGCGACGGATCCGGTTACTTCCCCGGTGACGTCTCCGGGGCAGCTGATCTTCGGGGCGGCAGTGGGTCTTCTTGCGGCCATCTTCCGTGTATTCGGCTCCTCCGCAGACTCTGTGAGCTACGCTATCATCATTTCCAATTTACTGACACCGCTTCTGGATGAGTTTGTGGTTCCGCTTCCCTTCGGACTGAGGAAGGGCGCGAAGGAAGGAAGCGGGAAGAGCTCCTTCTCGGCTTCGATGCTTCGCCCCGCAGTGAAGCTCACTTTGATCACGCTTCTGGCCGGTGTGGGGCTTGCGGCTGTGTTCAACCTGACGAAAGATACCATTTCCGAGCAGAAGCTGCAAAAGCAGATCGATTCCTACCTCGAGGTACTCCCCGGGGCGACGGAGATTGAGGAAAATGATGCGCTTAAAGCGGCGGTTGCGTCCCTTGAGGGAAAGAACTACGGGACGAGCTTCGGAAAAATAAAGATCAATGACGCGGTACAGGGACTTGACGGCAGCGGTAGTGAAGTCGGTTATGCCGTCAATGTCACGACCGGCGACGGCTTCGACGGAAATATTACCATGACCATCGGCCTTGCCGCTGATGGAACGGTTAAGGGGATCTCCTTTACCGAGATCAACGAGACCGCGGGCATGGGCATGCGCTGCAAGGACCCTGAGTTCAAAGATCAGTTCACAGGAAGGAAGGTGGAAAGCTTCCTCCTTAATAAGAGCGGGGATTCCAGCGGGGAGAACGAGATCGACTCTGTCTCCGGAGCGTCCATTTCTTCGCAGGCTGTTGTAAATGCTGTAAATGCTGCGCTGGATTTCCTGCGCTCACATGTGAATGGATGAGGAGGGCCTTTGATGAATCAATATCTTGAACGGATCTACAACGGCGTTGTCAAAGAGAATCCCACCTTTGTACTTATGCTCGGCATGTGCCCGACTCTGGCGGTCAGTACGGCTGCGATCAACGGCATAGGCATGGGCATCTCCACAACGGCGGTTCTGGTGCTGTCCAACGTCATTATCTCGGCGCTCAGGAAGATGATCCCCGATGAGGTCAGACTTCCGGCCTACATTGTCATTGTGGCCACCCTTGTGACGATTACCGAGCTGCTGATTGAGGCCTATGTGCCGGCTCTCTACGATGCGCTTGGCATCTATATCCCGCTGATCGTCGTCAACTGCATTATCCTTGGAAGGGCAGAGGCCTATGCGAATAAACACAGCGTGGGGCTCTCCGCTATGGACGGTATCGGTATGGGAATCGGCTTTACCCTGGCTCTGACCGTAGTGGGCTTCCTCAGGGAGCTGCTGGGCGCGGGAACAGTGTTCGG
>CADCQE010000171.1 GCA_902803505.1 uncultured Lachnospiraceae bacterium
CCGCTGCGCTTTGTGAGGAAGAGAAAGGCTGCGGGAAGGGCGCAGAAGCCGAAAGCGAACATGCAGCACCAGAGGATGCTGCCCAGATCCAGGAATACGCCCATGGCACCGATGACAATTCCGTCTCCTCCGCCGATCGCGCCGCTGCTCAGGAGACTAAGGCCGAAGAGCACGAGGCCCGGAAGGATAGCCGGCAGCAGGCTGTGCGGCTGCCGGCCGGAGAGAAGGCTGAGGACGAGACCTTCTCCGGTAAGAAGTCCTGTAAACCACAGGCAGATGGATCTGCTGTGTAGATCCCACAGAGAATTGCCGATGAGCAACAGCAGGACACCACTCCATTCAAGCTGCATGTCTATGTTCCTTTCGATCTTTGGAGGCACAGCGCGAACACTGCTTCAGTTCGCCCGCATCCTTCCGCTTCACGGCGCGGACATGTCTCGTTAGGCTCCCGTATTCCGTGGAGGGATAATAATAATCCCCCTTTGCGGTCACGTAGACGGGGCCGGTGTAATTCTTAGGGAAGCCTTTGCATTTCTTATATCGCCTGCCGTAGGCATTCCGCATATGCTTCACACTCGACGTGTCGGTCTTGATGATGCACAGATCCAGGTGGGTGCAGTCGCTGTGCGTGTGGTAGACTTCTTCATTGTCCGTGAGGTAAATGGTTTCATTGTCTTCTTCCTTGCCGTCCGCACCGGAATGGCCTCCCACGCCGTCCTTGCTCCCGATCCAGGGATAAACTCTTGCCCTGAGCGCGATCTTCAGCTTGGGAAGGGCGAAGACCGGAAAAGGAAAATCCAGTTTAAAGCTGCTATAAAGGTCGATCCAGGCTCCGTCCGCACTGTCTCCGGCCAGATTTGCTGCGATAGCGAGCTTCCTCGCCTTGTTCGACAGCGCGAGGTTCTTCTCCGACTGGATCCGAATACCGTCCAACAGGATGATGAGAACCAGACAGGCCATAAAGAAAAAAGGAAGGATCCCGGCACACTCCACTGTCAGGGATGCCCGGCGCAGCTGCTTCAGCCGACGGCACACCTGGTCTTGTTCTTTCTTTTTTGCCCGTGCAAAAGCAAAGCTGACCACAGGGGATCCCTCCTTGTTCACAAGATTGATTTCTACAGATCCAGATAACAGAGCGAGGCGTCGACCGGAAAGGTCACCTTCTTCTCAGAGCGGATCCGCATCTCCACACTCATCGCGCTGATACAGGCATCCAGCCGGAAATTCTCCCGCCCCATGCCTCTTATGGTGGACTCCACCATGTCCATAGACCGCCCCGTCAGCGTATTCCTCTGCATGACCAGAATGAAGGTTCCCAGATACTCTCCGTAAGTCGTTCCGCCGGCGGCATCGACAGTAATGCGGCTGAGATCTCCCCCGGAGATGGCGAGATCCTCGGGATCTGTCTGCCACGTCTCTCTCGATTTGACGATCGCTACTTTCTTTCCTTCGAGCAGGGCCCTGACGTCTGCAAGGCTTTCCGCATAGGCCCATAGGGCTGCAAGGATGAGCTTGATGATTGGCTCCGCTTCCGGGATAAACATCACGGTGCCAATGATGAGGGACAGCGTGGACAGCTCGGAGCTCTTCTCAAAATCCGTGTAGAGGCAGAGCATATTTGCTGCCTGCCGCACTCTCATGAGATCGCCGATGACGGCGGACAGATTGTCCTTGTCCTTCGCCTTGCCTTTCAGCAGGTATTCCAGCTGATAGGAGAGGCCGCATGCCTGAACCGGCTCCGCGTAAGATCCAAAATGCCCGATTACCCAGGCGATATAGTACAGATTGTCTGCTCCTGCGGCACAGCCTCTGGCGTCGACGATACCGAGGCCCGTGTTGAGGTTCCGGTGGGACACCATCTGATTCAGGTCCACTTTCTTCTGGGAGATATTCTCCTTGTCCGGGACGACGACGTCCATGACCTTCTTCCGATAGAGGCGGTACAGGGCCGGCAGCGGATTGACAAATCCTTCCGGGACTTCAACTGCGCTTTCTTCCTCCGGCATCTCGCCGGCTTCCTCTTCTTCCTTCTCTCTTTGGGCCTCCGCAGAGGCGGCTTCCACATCCGAGTAGCTGCTGCCCTTGGAGTGGTCAACATATTGCTGGCCTTCCCTCTCGACACTCTCCCTCTGCCTGAGCTTCTCCTGCAGCAAAGTGATGCCGTCGAGCACGGCTGTCTGCTTCATCGCCTGTACAGCCTCTGCCTCAAAGGGAATGCCTCCGGCATCCGTGGCGAGGGTGTATGAGGTGACAGCCGAGCTCTCCCTGTCCAGCCTGAGCAGATTCTTCGCCCCGAGGAGGGAGCGCCCTTTATTGGGCTTAAGGATGTAATCCATAGAGTCTTCCAGAAGCGTGATGCAGGAAGCAATATCGGCGGAGCCTTCGCTGCCTGCATTCAGAAAGAAGAGATCGTATTTCTCAAAGAGATCCCTGTCATAGCGGGCAAACAGAGAGAAGAGGGCCTGGTCCACGCTGTTCGCTGCCTGCATCCTGCCGGCACTGACCTTGGCCGACAGGATCGAAGTGAGAATCAGGGAGACCAGGACGCACATCATCAGGACAAAATAGACCGTTATGCTGCCGGAATCGCTGCGGCCCGGAGAATGCTTTTTGTTTATGAAGCTGTTCATAGTCTGCGGCCTCCCTGTTCATGTGTATCACTGCTTCCTGCGCCTCAGACACTCCCGCTCTGAGAGGATACTTTGGACATAAGTGATCTCAGTACTGAGGTGATCTGATCTTTGAAGATCAGGACCAGCGCGATCAGGACCAGTAAGATGAGCACGATCTCTACGACCGCGACGCCATCTTCTTCCTGCAAAAAAGAGCGCAATTCATTCATGGCTTTCTACCTCCTGCCATCTTCATTTTCTGCAATATGGAATTGTAACAAGTGAAATGCATAAGCCGGAACCGGCCTGGTGCAAGATGTGAAGCGAACAATGGAAAGATCAAAACACAACGTTGCGGGTTCGCTTTACAGGAACTCCTCCGGAGGAGTAAGAACAGTATAGCGAAAGAGAGGGCCCATGTGCAAGGGGGAATAATGCACGAAGTGGGCCCGGGATAATTCGTCGAAAATGCGGTATTTACAAGGAATCCATAGATGCATATGCGGCAGATCATGCTGCGGCGGGAAGCGCTCCCGCTATTTTGCGCACTCCTCAATCAGGCTTGTGATGAGACCGATGGCGTCCGCCGTCTGGCTGGAGGCCATCGCCGCGACATATTGCTCCCGCTTAGCGAGGAGGTCCTTTACGGCCGCGGTGAGGGTGTCAGTGGTCACTTCCTCTTCTTCGAGGACGACTGAGAATCCTTGCTTCTCGAAGGAGCGCGCGTTGAGAATCTGGTCCCCGCGGCTGGCCTTCGCCGAGAGGGGGATCAGGAGGTTCGGCTTCTTGAGAGCCAGCAGCTCGCAGATGGCATTGGCACCCGCGCGGGAGATGACGACGTCTGCGAGGGCGAAGAGATCCGGGAGTTCATCTTTGATATATTCGTATTGAACATAGCCCTCCGTGCCGGCGAAGGCCGGATCCATCTTGCCCTTTCCGCAGAGGTGGATCACCCGGAAGGTATCGAGCAGCCCGGGCAGTGCGGCCCGGACGGCCTCATTGACCGCCTGCGCACCCAGAGAGCCGCCGATGATCATAAGGAAGGGCTTGTCGTCCGGCAGCCCCGTGAAGGCGAGCGCTGCATTGCGGTCGCCCTCCATGAGCTCGGCCCGGATGGGACTTCCCGTGTAGACTGCTTTGTCCGCGGGAAGCTGGGCGGCGGTCTCGGGGAAATTGCAGCAGATCTTGCTTGCCACCGGCAGGCAGATCTTGTTGGCCAGCCCGGGCGTCATGTCCGATTCATGGCAGATGACGGGAATCTTCAGGGCGTGGGCAGCACGCACGACCGGCACTGAGACGAAGCCCCCTTTGGAAAAAACAATGTTCGGGGAGATCTTCTGCAGTGCAGACCTGGCTTCGAAGAAGCCCTTCACGACTCTCGCCGGGTCGGAGAAATTCTTCACGTCAAAATAGCGGCGGAACTTTCCGGTTGAGATGCCGCGATAGGGGACGTCATAGTCCGCCATGAGCTTCTTCTCGATGCCGTCATAGGAACCGATGTAATGGACCTCGTAGCCGAGCTGCCTGAGCCTGGGCAGGAGTGCGATGTTCGGTGTGACGTGGCCTGCGGTTCCTCCGCCGGTCAAAACAATTCGTTTCATTTTCTTATCCCTCAATTTCTTTTTTATCAGGAGTAAAGGTATTATGATGATCGCGCAAAAATGAGTCAGTGGGGACGGTTCTCTTTGATTTTTTTTCAAAAGAGTCAGGGTATTACGATGTTCATGCTAAAATGAGTCAAAAAGAACCGTCCCCACTGACTCATTTTGCTATGGTGAGAAGTACCTCTACAATGGTATACTAATACTATAAAAAACACAAGGAGGGCGTGCCATGAAGCTGACTTTTATCGGGGCCGACCACGAAGTGACTGGAAGCTGTCATTTGTTGGAAGCAGCCGGAAAAAAGATACTCGTAGACTACGGCATGGAGCAGGGAAAGAATCTCTATGAGAATGTCCCGATTCCGGTAAATGCCGGCGACATTGACTATGTCTTTATCACCCACGCGCACATCGACCACACGGGACTCCTGCCGCTCCTCGGAGCCAGGGGCTTCCACGGGAGCATCTATGCAACAAAGGCCACCAGTGATCTCTGCGGCATCATGCTGCTGGACTCCGCCCACATTCAGGAATTTGAAGCAGAGTGGCGCAACAGAAAGGGCAGGAGAAAAGGCATTGATCCCTATGTCCCGCTCTATACCTGTGAGGACGCGTCGAGAATCCTGCAGTATTTTGTGGGATGTGCCTACGAGGAGATCGTAGATGTGGCGCCGGGGATCCGGATCCGATTTACCGATGTGGGCCATCTGCTCGGCTCGTCGGCAATTGAAGTCTGGATCACCGAGGAGGGCAGAGAGACGAAGCTTGTCTTCTCCGGAGACGTGGGAAATACGGGCCAGCCCCTCATCAAGGATCCGAAGAAAGTGGAGAGTGCGGACTATGTGCTGATTGAATCCACTTACGGCGACCGCAGTCACGCGCAGAAGGAAGAGGAATTCAATTACGCGGCCGCGCTGGCGGAGATCCTGCAGCGGACCTTCGACAGAGGGGGCAATGTCGTGATCCCCTCCTTCGCTGTAGGCCGGACCCAGGAGATGCTCTATTTTATCCGCCAGATCAAAGAAGAGAATCTCGTTAAGAACCACGGCGATTTCCCGGTCTATGTGGATTCTCCGCTGGCTGTCCATGCGACCGACATTTTCAATGAGCACACCGCGGACTGCTTTGACGAAGAAGCGGAGGCGCTCCTCGCCAAGGGAATCAACCCCATCACCTTCCATGATCTCCGCCTCGCCCTGACTTCTGATGAGTCAAAGGAGATCAACTTCATCGATGAACCGAAGGTGATCATCTCCGCGAGCGGCATGTGTGAAGCGGGCCGCATAAAGCATCACCTGAAGCACAATCTCTGGCGGGAGGAATCCACGATCCTCTTCGTGGGGTATCAGGCCGAGGGAACGCTTGGCCGCGCCCTGGTCGAAGGCGAGAAGGAAGTGACGCTGTTCGGCGAGCCGATTAAAGTGGCCGCGGAGATCACCGTACTGCCGGGCATCTCCGGCCATGCGGACCGGGAAGGCCTGCTGGACTGGATGGGAGGCTTTACGACGAAGCCCAAGAAGGTCTTTGTAGTCCACGGCGACGACACTGTCACGGAGATCTTTGCAAATCTGCTCCATGAGAAGCTGGGCCTCGACGCCTATGCACCTTACTCCGGGACCGTCTGGGACCTCACGAACAACGTCTGCCTGAAGGAGACCACCGGTGTTCCGTTTGAGAAGGTCGGAGCAGTGGGACAGGCTGCCTCCAAGGGAGGAGCAAAAGCAGCTTCGATCTACGGCCGCCTGGAGAATGCGGTCCAGAACCTGCTTTCCGTGGTCCATGCGAGCAAGGGGCTGCCTAATAAGGAGCTTGCAAGATTTGCAGACCAGATCAACAGTCTCTGCGAGAAATGGAGACGCTGAGATCATTTCGTTGACGACTATAAGAAGGGATATTTGCACAAATCATGACATATTTATTGAAAAATGTTCACCTGCTTGAGGCCCCTGAAGGGGAGCGGACAGACGTCCTGATCCGCGGGAGCAGAATTGACGCGATTGCCCCGCAGCTTGCGGCCCCGGAGGGAGCAGAGGTGCTGGATGCCTCCGGGAAGACACTGATGCCCGGGCTCATCAATTGCCACACCCATGCCTATATGTCTCTGATGCGGAACTACGCCGACGACGTGCCTTTCTCCACATGGCTCTTTGAGCGGATTACTCCGATCGAGGATTCACTGACCAATGAGGACGCCTACTGGGGCAACCTCCTGTCCATCATGGAAATGCTCCGGAGCGGGACGACGGCATTTGTGGATATGCAGATGTTCCCGCGGATGGCGGTGAAGGCCTGCGCGGACAGCGGGATGCGGGCGCACATCACCCGCGGCCTCGTCGGGGAGAACCGCGGGGATGAGAGTGCGAAGCTGCGGCTTGATCAGGCATTTGACGAGATGGAATACGGACGCGGGATCGGTGCGAACTGCTCCTTCGGGCTCGGGCCCCACGCCATCTACACCTGCGGCGAAGACCTGCTGCGCTATGTGGTGGAGCTGTCCGAAGAGCGGGGACTCCCGGTCAATATCCATCTGGCGGAGACGCAGTACGAATTCGACAGCTGCATGGAGAAGCACGGCATGACGCCGACGGCCTACCTCAACCACTTGGGCCTCCTCGACCGGGAGATCCTTCTGGCGCACTGCGTGTACCTCACCGATGAGGACTATGCGCTGCTTGCGAGGCCGAATGTCCATGTGGTGACGAACCCCGCGAGCAATATGAAGCTTGCAAATGGCGCCGCCCCGGTGCAGCGGATGCTGCGGGAAGGCATTCAGGTCGCCCTCGGCACGGACAGCGCTGCCAGCAACAACGGCCTCAATATGTTTATTGAGATGCGGCTGCTCTCGATGGTCCAGAAGGCTGTCACGAAGGATGCTTTGGCCCTGACGGCGGAAGAGACCTTGAAGATCGCCACTGCAAATGGCGCCGCCGCCATCGGAAGAGAGGATCTGGGCGCCGTGGAAGCGGGCAGGACCGCGGACCTCATTCTCATCAATGAGGCGAGCGAGAATCTCCGCCCGCTGTATAACAGGAAGGCTTCTCTTGTCTATTCGGCAAACGGCTCCGAGGTGTCGGATGTCTTCATAAACGGACAGCTGCTCATGAAGGACCGCGAGCTGCTCACCATCGATGAGGAGCGGGTGTTCTTTGAGACGGAGCGGATTGCTGAGCGATACCGCTGAAGCCATTTTTTAAGGAAAGATCAAGAGCAGGGAGGACGCATACGTGCAGGAGCGGGATGAGCTTGCAGGAAAGCTGGCGGAACTGAAAAAACTGACCGGCCTCACATTCCGGATTGAGGACGGGGGCGGGGAATTCCCGGAGGACGCTGCGGAGAAGATCGGCATGCTGACCGCCGCCTGGAAGGAAAAATACGACCGCACGAATTTTCTCAGGAACCTGCTTTACGGAAAGGTCTCCGAGGCGGATCTCTACGCCGCGGCTTCCCGCTTCCACATCGCGGAAAACGGCCGCAGGCTCCTGTATGTGGTGGAGCTGAAGAGCGAGCTCGCGGAGGACGCGGAGCGGATCCTGAAGCAGATGCTGGTCTCCAGGCCGGGGGACCAGGTCGCCGTGCTGGATGAGCGGCGCATGATTCTCATCAAGGGGATCTCGCCGAAGGAGCGGGAGGAGGAGCTTCTTGCCACGGCCCACACGATAGTGGACATGCTGAATATGGAAGCCATGATCAGCGCCAGGGTGGGATACGGCTCGCCGATCGACAACCTGCGGCAGCTGCCGGAGGCATTTCAAAATGCACTGCTCGCCCTTGAGATCGGCCGCATCTTCTACAGCTCGGATCCCGTCGTGCGCTACGACAAGCTCGGGATCGGCAGGCTCATCCACGCGCTGCCGGCAAGAAGCTGCCGTCTCTTCCTGCGGGAGGTCTTCGGGGACGGCAGCCCCGACGACTTCGATGAGGAGACCAGGGGGATTATTGAAGCATTTTTTGACAACAATCTGAATATCTCTGAGACGGCCCGGCAGCTGTATGTCCATCGCAACACGCTGGTCTACCGTCTGGAGAAGCTCCATCTGTCCACGGGGCTGGACCTGCGCAATTTCGACGACGCAGTTGTGCTGAAGCTGGCGATGATGATCGCAGGCTGTATGAGGGCAAAGGAAAAGGAAGGAGAAACGTTATGATGAAGCTGCATGAGGGCGGCATCTACCTGCTGCATGGAAATGATCTGTCGGGGAATTCTGCAATCCCGCAAGAGGAAGCGAGGCAGGGAACCATCGCTTACCGCATCCTGAAAGACCACAATACGAGCGGGAATATGCAGGATCTGCGCATCAAGTTCGACGCGCTGACGTCCCATGACATCACTTATGTGGGCATCATCCAGACGGCAAGAGCTTCGGGACTAGAGAGATTCCCGCTTCCCTATGTCCTCACGAACTGCCACAATTCGCTGTGCGCTGTGGGCGGAACCATCAATGAGGACGACCATGTCTTCGGGCTTACGGCGGCGAAGAAATACGGCGGCGTGTACGTGCCGCCGATGCAGGCCGTGATTCACCAGTACGCGAGGGAAATGCTCGCCGGCGGCGGAAAGATGATCCTCGGCTCGGACAGCCACACCCGCTACGGAGCTATCGGCACAATGGCCATGGGCGAGGGCGGGCCGGAGCTGGTGAAGCAGCTTCTTGGGCGCACTTACGACATCAAGCTGCCGCAGGTCGTGGCCGTGTACCTGAGCGGCTCGCCGCGGCCGGGCGTCGGTCCCCAGGACGTGGCCCTGGCGATCATCGGTGCGGTCTTCAAGAATGGATACGTAAAAAATAAGGTAATGGAATTCGTGGGGCCGGGCGTGAAGAACCTCTCCATGGATTTCCGCATCGGCGTCGACGTCATGACGACGGAGACGACCTGCCTCAGCTCCATCTGGCAGACGGATGAGAAGACGGAGGAGTACCTGCGCATCCACGGGAGAGAGGCGGATTACCGGAGCCTTGCGCCCATGGAGACTGCTTACTACGACGGCTGCATCGAGCTGGACCTCAGCGCGGTGAAGCCCATGATCGCCATGCCGTATCACCCGAGCTGTGTCTACACGATCGACGAGGTCAATGCCAATCCTTACGAGATTCTCAGTGAGACGGAGGAGCGCGCCCGCGTGTCCTTCGGGGACAAGGTGGAAGTGAACCTTCGCAGCAAGATCAGGGACGGGAGGCTCGTGGTGGACCAGGGCATCATCGCCGGCTGTGCGGGCGGCGGCTTTGAAAATATCTGCGATGCGGCCGATATTCTGAAGGGGAAGAGCATCGGCAGCGGCATTTTCACATTGAATGTGTATCCGGCCTCCATGCCCGTCTATAAAGAGCTTATGAGAAATGGCGCTCTCCTCAGTCTTGTGGAGACCGGCGCCGTGGTGAAGACCGCGTTCTGCGGACCTTGCTTCGGAGCGGGTGACACGCCCTCCAATAATGCGTTCTCGATCCGGCACTCCACCAGGAACTTCCCGAACAGGGAGGGGTCCAAGGTGCAGGAGGGGCAGATCTCTTCCGTGGCGCTGATGGACGCGAGATCCATCGCGGCCACTGCGGCGAACCAGGGGCGGCTCACAAGTGCGGAGGAATATGCGGGGACTTATACGCGCCCGGCGTACTATTTTGACGCAAAGATCTATGCGAACAGGGTCTTCGACAGCAAGGGCACTCCGGATCCGGAGACGGAGCTGATTCTGGGACCGAATATTAAGGACTGGCCGAGGATGAGCCCGCTGCCAAAGAACCTGCTTCTCAAGGTGGTGTCGGAGATCCACGACCCGGTGACGACGACGGATGAGCTGATTCCTTCGGGTGAGACCTCGTCCTACCGCTCCAATCCCATCAAGCTGGCTTCCTTCGCGCTGTCGCGGAAGGACCCGGCCTATGTCGGGCTCGCGCAGGAAGTGCAGAAAGGGGAGACCGCAAGGCAGGAGAAGCTTGTGGAGCTTACCGGAGAAGCGGTGGAGGATCTCGGCGGTCTCTCTTTGGAGGATGTGTCCGACAGCGCAGTGGTGGAGAGCGCCGTTGCGGCGGCCCTGCCGGAGTGCGGGGAGGTGCTTGAGGAGATCCGGAGAGCGCTCCCGGAGGTGACATTTGCCAATACCGGCATCGGCTCCACGATCTTCGCGGTCAAGCCCGGCGACGGCAGTGCGAGGGAGCAGGCCGCGTCCTGCCAGAAGGTGCTCGGCGGCTGGGCGAACATCGCGAATGAGTACGCCACGAAGCGCTATCGCTCCAATCTGATAAACTGGGGAATGCTGCCATTCCTCGTACCTGAAGGGGAGCTTCCTTTCACAAACGGTGATTACCTGCTGATTCCGGGAGTCCGGGAGGCTGTTGCCGGGAAGGCGGAGGAGATCCGGGCCTTTGCGGTGAAGGGCGGCTCGATGAAGGAGTTTGTGCTTCGGCTAGGGGAGCTCACCGATGATGAGCGGGAGATTATCCTCGACGGGTGTCTGATTAATTACTATCGCAGGCATCGGTGAGTTCAGGTCTATCCCGATGAGTTGTACGTTTTGAAGAAACTGTTCTGATTATTAATAAAATATCAGATAATTTACACAAATCCGACGAGATAGAGAAAAATATGAAAAATCTTTCGTAAAATGATTGACAATTGCTCTGCTTTGCGCTATAGTATTCTCATCCAAACGAAAGAAGAAATCCTTCTTCAACAGAACTGAAAACCCCACTCCAGGGTCATCCTTATACCGAAGCTTCCGGTCAGGCCGTTGTTTTGGATCGGCCGCCGAAGCAGTCATTGATTCAGACGTTAGCAAGATGAAGATGAAGAAGCCCGGATGATCAGGAGAACCACGAAAAAGGAGGGAGCGCCGTTGGACACTTTAGGAACACCGATCTACGGATCTCCTCAATACAGAAACGGCAGAGTTCAGTAATTCCCGACGAGAAAGCCTTTTCTTACTTTGGCAAAGTTCCTGCCACGTTATCAAGGCGATAACTAATGAATGAAAAGGTATCATATCATCTGACTCCTCTGTATTGAGTAATTGCCGAATCATAGAGACGATGGGTTGACAGGCTGAAAGAGAGAGATAGAACGAACGGGGCCATTCATTTTTGTCAGAACTTTGGTTCTACTGGCTTGGAGTAATGTGATCTCTTAAAAGTATCTGATCCGATCACAGGAGAGGATGCCAAAAAAACAGTTCGATACCGGTGTGAAACTTCTTCTTTATGATACCCCGCGAGCAGAGTGAGAATCGCATACCGCTGTCTACCGGATGCTGAGAAGAGACCTCTGTAAGCAAAAAGATATGGAATTTCTAAATCGACAGATGAGCCGGGAATCAAAACATACATTTATATAGATTCTGCAGACAAAGAGGATTTGTGAGGAAGAAAGGAATCCATACACAGATCCCATATGTAAGAAAGGTAAACAACTAATTGAATAACGGAGATTTCTAAGCGGCTGCTGTAACGATCGAAACGAGACGATACGGCAGCCGCTTTTGTGCTATAATTGGTCAGAGAGGGACGGAAAATGGACATTCGAGAACGAATTCTTTATGAAGATGAGCAGATCCTGGTGCTGGACAAGCCCGCCGGGATCG
>CADCQE010000172.1 GCA_902803505.1 uncultured Lachnospiraceae bacterium
CGTTTCTTCAGACCGCGCACACCGGCTTCCCTTGTGTATTCCGAAATCACCTTATCGATCGTCTCATCGCTGATCCGGAGACTGTCCTGGCTGATGCCTACGGCGTCCATTGCCTTCGGCAGCAGATGGCGCTTTGCGATCTCAAGTTTTTCAACGGGCGTATAACCCTGGAACGGGATCACCTCCATACGGTTTAACAGCGGCTCCGGTATCGTATCCGTCGTGTTGGCCGTACAGATGAAGAAAACGTCCGAAAGATCATAGGGAACATTGAGGTAATGATCCGTAAAGGAAAAATTCTGTTCCGGATCCAGCACTTCAAGGAGTGCGCTTGCCGGATCGCCGTTATAGGACTGGGACAGCTTGTCCACCTCATCAAGGACCATGACAGGGTTGGACACGCCGCTCTTACGTATGCCGTCGATGATGCGTCCGGGCATGGATCCGATATATGTCCTCCTGTGTCCGCGGATATCCGCTTCATCACGGACTCCGCCGAGAGAGACCCTTACATATTCCCTTCCGAGCGCTTTTGCAATGCTCTGTCCGATACTGGTCTTGCCTGTACCGGGAGCGCCGACGAAGAGCAGGATCGATCCTGCCTGCTTTCCGGTCAGCTGCATGACGGCGATCTGTTCAATGATCCTTTTCTTGACTTTCTCCAGGCCGAAGTGATCAGCCTCCAGGATCTTCTCTGCCTCGTCAAGGCCGATGACCCTGCCTTCCTCCTTCTTCCAGGGAAGAGAGGTCAGAAGCTCCAGATAATCTGTCAGCATGCCCGTCTCGGCACTGGAACTTCCTTCTGACTTCAGACGGTTCAGGACCCTCCGGCCTTCCGCGCGGGCGGTCTCATTCATCTCCGACTCATCGAGTTTGATCTCGAGCTTCCGAAGGTCGGATACGTTTTCAGGATGCATATCGTCCAGTTCTTTCTGGAGATATTCCATCTGTTTCTTGATCGCGGACTCCTTATAGATCTTCTGGTAGTCCTCTTCCTGTGCGGTACGCGCCTTTGCCCTGACCTTAATGATCTCCAGATTCTCATAGAGCATCTTTTCCAGCAGATCAAAACGTTTCTGCTGGCTGTCCTCTGCCAGGAGGGCGTAACGTTCTTCATTGCTCAATGACACCCAGGGTGAAAAAGCACCGGCGATCTCCCCGATGTTATTCCAGCCCGATACGATGCCGCTCATGCCGGTGCCCCACTGGAAGTCCTCCGAGATCTTCGAGATCTCCTGCTTGAGGGCGCTCAGCCTGGTCTCCGCATATTCAGGATCCAGGTCCTCGATATCCCAACGTTTCTCCACTACGATATCGATACTGTGATCCATAAAGACCGTGATCTCTTTGATATCCACACGGTTCTGCAGGTGGATGACAAGATAGCCGTTCTCATTGACCTCATTGACCACGCCGGTTATGCCGATCGGATAAAAGCTGTCGTTCTTCAGTTCCTCCTTGCGAAGATCTTCTTTCGTCACGATCAGTGTAACGCGGTCGTCTGCCTTGGGATAACGCCCGGTGAGCTTCTGATACATGGAACTCTTCAAATATATGACCGCATCTGGGACTGCGATAATGTTATGTACAGGTAAAACAGCCATACGTAATCTCCTTTCTCCGTATTAGGTATGGACCCGAATATAACAATATCACCTTTGTTAGCACTCGTCAATATTGAGTGCTATTAAAATTTTATAAAGAAAAAAGCCTGAAACCGGAGTCTCAGGCAATTGAAGATAAGATTCAGTTAAGAATTTCGATATACTTAATACATTCGAGCTTTTCGATCTTTTCAATAAATTCGGTATGTTTCTTTCCTTCCACACTGATCACGATCGCGGTGTCGTCCTGATCGAATCTTGATCTCTTGATCTCTATGTTTTCTATTCTCAGATTCAGATCATTCACTATTTCAAGGATCTCCGTGATACTGCTGTTTTCCGTGATCTCTATGTAATAGTATTTCAGGACTGAATGCTCGTGAATATAATCGTCTGCCTTTCCGAGGAACCTCAGTGTTAAAAGAATGATCACTGTCGCCAGTATCGCAACCTTGAAATATCCTATTCCCACAGCCAGGCCGATACATGCAGTCGTCCATAATCCGGCGGCTGTCGTAAGACCCCTGATCTGGTTATTTCCGGTAACGATGATCGTTCCGACACCGAGAAAACCGATGCCTGATATGACCTGGGCTCCCATCCTTGATACATCGCTGATATACTCAGGGTGGATCTCCAGCATTTTTTCACTGATCAGCATGACGACGGCGGACCCGATACACACCAGTATGTGCGTTCTAATTCCGGCTCCGCGCCTTTTCAGTCCTCTTTCCGTTCCTATTGATAAACCGCATAACATAGCGACCAGCAGCCGCAGTATTTCTTTGTCTAATCCTATATTAAGCATTATCTTTCTTTTTCAAACCTCAGAAGCTTATCTATGCTGTTTTTATACTGCTGCTTTCCCGCTTCGGTATCAGCTTGTCGGGGATACCTTTGAATCGATATGCATGCCCATGCCTGCAGTATGTGCGGATACCTCGGAAGCAAGGTAAAGGACCGCATTGGCGATCTCTTCGGGCTTTGCGTAACGCTTGTCCATCGCATAGGTGCCTGCAAGCATCGCCATGGCCTCTTCATGGGTCATGGTATCTCCGAAGAAATCCTTCTCGATACGGAGCATCATCGGCGTATCTACCGGACCGGGGCAGACATAGTTGACATTGACACCTACCGGTCCGAGTTCCAGGGCGATGCACTTGGTCAGACCCGCAACGGCATACTTGGAAGAAACATAGGCACTGTTTCCTGCAGTGGGCTCGTAAGCAGCTGCGGAAGCAATAACCACGACGGCACCGGACTTCTTCTCGATCAGGATCGGAGCCGTATACTTCATCAGAAGCATAACAGAGAATACATTGAGCATATAGGTCTGCTGGAACAGCTCAAGCGTCATATCCTGTACCGGATGTGCCTTGCCCTCATAACCCGCA
>CADCQE010000173.1 GCA_902803505.1 uncultured Lachnospiraceae bacterium
AGCCGCGGCGCGCTCCGGAGCAATGGAGCCCACCACGCTGGCCGCGAATTTATACGGGCTCGCCGTGGATGCCACAACTGTCGGCGTGCTGTCACCGGTCTCCGAGGTATAGCGCCTGCAGACTGCATTTCCAATGCCCGTGTGAGTGTCGATCACGTAGCCGGTCTTCTCATAGAGCTCGCGGATCCCGGCAAAGTTCTCTTCCTCCGTGGCGAAGCCGCCGCGGAAATCTTTGAGGCCTGCCCGCATCTCTTCGGTGATCTGATAGTCGCCCTTGTCGCTCAGTTCCTTCATGAGTGCAGCGCATTTTTCAGAATCCTCTCCGCAGATGCGGTAGATCAGGCGCTCCAGATTACTGGAGATCAGGATATCCATGGAGGGCGAGGACGTGAGCACAAAGTCCCGCTTCCGGTCATAATCGCCTGTCTCGAAGAAGTCGCTCAGAACTTTGTTGATGTTGGAGGCGCAGAGCAGCTTCTTTACCGGAAGGCCCATAAGCTTCGCGTAATATGCCGCCAGAATGTTGCCGAAATTGCCGGTGGGCACGGTGATGTTGATCTCCTGCCCCGCTTTGATCTCTCCCTTCGCCACGAGCTGGCAGTAGGCGTAGACGTAATAGACCACCTGGGGGACAAGCCTCCCGATGTTGATGGAATTGGCGGAGGAGAACTGGTAACCGGCCTTTCCGATGGTCCTGGCAAGCTCCGGGTCCGAGAACATCCTCTTCACGGCCGACTGTGCGTCGTCGAAATTGCCCAGGATGGCCGCCACATGGGTATTCTCCCCGCGCTGGGTGCGCATCTGGAGCTCCTGGATGTGGGAGACGCCGTCCTTCGGGTAAAAGACAATGATCTCAGTGCCGGGGACGTCAGCGAAACCGGCCATCGCCGCCTTGCCCGTGTCACCGGAGGTTGCAGTCAGGATGACAATCTTATTCTGTATCCCGTTCTTCTTCGCGGCTGTCGTCATCAGGTAAGGAAGAATGGACAGTGCCATGTCCTTAAACGCGATCGTGGAGCCGTGGAAGAGCTCGAGATAATACAGTCCGTCGGCCTTCTTCAGCGGAGCGATCTCCGGCGTGTCGAATTTCTCGTCATAGGCCCCCCTGATGCAGGCTCTGAGCTCCTCCTCCGTGTAATCTGTCAGAAACTTGCTCATGACGACATAGGCCAGCTCCTGATAGCTGAGCTTCGCCAGTTCTTCCAGTGCTTCCGTGAGAGCTGGGATTGTCGTGGGAACAAAGAGGCCGCCGTCTGCGGCAAGACCCCGGAGAATCGCCTGGGATGCGGTGACCTCAGTGCTGCCCCTGGTGCTTTTGTACTTGATATCCATAACTGCTCCTAATGTGTTGTGATCATTTTACATACTATTGTTACCTTTGCTTGATGCATCATACATCATTGCTGCATGAATTACAAGCAGGAACCTCCCCCTACAGCCTCAGACATAAGCAGCTTTCGCTGCGACATACGTGCGAGGCACGGATGGTCTGTGGCCTGTATCGGAAGGGGCCGTGAATCGTAACACGGCGCCTATCCTCTTGACGCACGGCAGTCCAGATACAGGCATACGAAAAGAGGAGCTCTGAACTTCAGAACTCCTCTTCCTGCTAGCCGATAACGGAATCGAACCGTTGTTTCCGCCGTGAGAGGGCGGCGTCTTGACCGCTTGACCAATCGGCCGTAATCAGCATATTACCATAGGTGCCCGTGAAATGCAAGTACTTTTTTACTTGAAAATGTTGCAGCGGGGACGGCTCTTTTTATGGCATTTCTGAAAAACCGCCCCCACTTGGGGAGTGCTGCGGAATCATTCCGATTCAATTGGCGTAATCCTGTACGGATTAAAGAACTCATCCACATCGTGCAGCCCGAGCAGCTGATAGGATTTCTCATAAGTCGTATGAGATCCGCCGCTCGGCGTCATGTACTGATACATCGTAAAACCATCCAGGGCCACGCGCCCCGTCCGCATATAATCCGGCCCGAACTCCGTCCAGCCGGCATGGCCGTCGACATTGCAGTAAATTACATACCCCTGGCTCTTAAAATACTGGAACTTCTCATTGTCCGCGGTATACCCGCCCACCGTGCCGATATCGCCGCCGAAGGCAAAGATAATCTTGTCGATGTCGCCGAGAATGTTGTGGTTCACGGTCATCCATCTCTCATTGTCGCCCTTCAGGGCCTCAACAGATTTGTTCGAGGCGTTCCAGTGGCCGTAGGTGTGGCTGGCGAAGGTCCACCCCTCTTCCTTGCAGGCGTCAGCGATCTTGGTCGCATTTGCAACATCCTCATCCCAGTCGAAATCCGGGTGCTGCTGCAGCCATTCCACCTGGTCCTTGTCGAGCTTCTCGTTGGTGATATCCTTGTAATAGTCATTTGTGCGATAGCCAAAGACACCGTTATAGCCTGTCATGGCGACCGTGCCGCGGGCGTTGTGGTAAGCGAACTCCGGGTGCTGGCGAATATAGGTGTCCAGCTTCGGAATGACATCATAGTCTCCTACCCTTGTCACTCCCTCCGGATCCGTGTACTCGCACTTCGCTCTCCCGTCCGTGTCGATCACCATCCGGGTGGCATAGCCCTGAGTCCCTATGCCGTAAGTGTGGTAGTAGCTCAGGTCGTCCTCCGACATGACGAACGCGCGCTTGCCCTCCGGGAGCAGGAGCGATGTATTTTTCGCTACTGCGGTCGTGCCGTCGTCTTTCTTCGTCTTAATCAACATATCGTCGAGGGAGACCAGGACATATCCGGCGTCATACAGCTGCTGGATCAGATGATCGAACTCATTTGCCGTCGTCATGGCGGCATCATTTCTCCAGGCGCGGTCATAGCCGACAATGGACTCCTGCAGACCGCGGTCATCATTGAGCAGGGAGTGGAAGAAGACATGCGGTATCGTCGTGACATCCACAGGAACGCAGGAAGCTTTCTCATTGGTATACTTCTGAATGGCAGATGTCAGGCTGCTGTTGGATTCATAGCCATCGATCTTCTGGATCGTGGAGATAGCCTTGTCGTAGTCATATTGAAGTGCATAAAATGCGGCATACGAGAGAGCCTCCTCCGGTGTAGCCGGCGTCACTTCAGCACTTGCCTTGATAAATACGGGAGATACATCGGTGACAGCCGCAGTGCCTGCATTCCCTGCAGACCCGGCTGCGGGCTGGGCAGCTGCCGCTCCGCTCTCCGCGCCCTCGCCGCCGGCCCCATTGCCCGCGTCAAGAGTGCCCGCAACAAGGGCGTTCTCTCCTCCTGCCGCCACTTTGCCTGCCTCCTTCTGATCAGAGCTCTTCCCGCCAAGCCTGCTGATGATCAGAAGCACGCCCACAAGGATGCCTATCAGCGCAAGAAACAGAATCGTGCGCTGAATCATGACTTTGCGCCGCTGCGCCTTTCTGCGTCTCGCGCGCAGTTCCCTCTGTCTTCGAAGTTCTCTCTCTGTCATGACCGGGCTCTCCCTTCGCAGTCACAAATGAAATGGTGCATTAAAGCTTACTATATCACGTTTCGAACAGATTGTAAAATGAGATAAGTCAAAGGAATGGCGGACAAAAGAATGGGTCAAAGAGAACCATTCTCCTTGACCCACTGAGTTTTTTTCGATTCAGAAAATGCCGATGGTTACATCTTGTCAGCGCTGCCGAGCACGTCAAGAATCTTGTGGCGAACGATCGCTTTGACGTTCTCACGGGCGGGCTCCAGATAGCCGCGGGGATCGAAGAGCTCAGGCTTCGTATCAAAGGTCTCGCGGACAC
>CADCQE010000174.1 GCA_902803505.1 uncultured Lachnospiraceae bacterium
TCTGCTTCCCGGAACACCTCCTGTATTGCTTTATACCCGGAGACAATTGATATTTCCATCACATCTGAAGCTATGACAGTAGTCCCATGAGGCAGCACAAGGCGGTTAAAACTCCGAAAGGTCAGCATACTGCTCTCAAAATGTATGTGAGCGTCAATGAACCCCGGAACCAGATAATTTCCGTTTGCGTTTATTATCCTGGTTTTCTCTCCGAATGCCCCCGGTTCCAGTTTGCCCACCGCTGCAATCCTTCCTCCTGACACTGAAATATCCGCAAAGTAGATTTCCCTGGTCAGAACATTGACCAGCCTTCCTCCGGTAATAATCAGGTCTGCCGGTTGATTGCCAAGTGCAACATCCATCAGCTTTTCATTCATTTTTATACCTTTCTTCTTGTACTATCCTTTTCAATGCTTCCGACAGTCCGAAGATGCTCTCCACACCTTCAGGGGTACTCTTACTGGATTGTTTTCGCTTATGAGGCCGAAAAGCCCCGCTCGTATAGAAGCTCTTCACCGTATGTCAGGCTGCCGTCTTCTCCTTTAATCAGAGCAGGAATGTTGATGGGCAGTCTGCCGGGCATAGCAAATTCTCCGAAGATCGCGCGGATGGCTATTGGGACATTGGCATTGAAAGCCCCGACGTTTTTCGCACCGGCTGTAGGAGTCGAAGGGTCGGTGCCGTATCCCGCTGACAGATAGGCACAGACGATGGCGTCTGCGTCCTGGAAGCGGGCCGCATCCACGGGCAGATTCGCGCTCAAAAGAATGAAGTCCGCTCCGGCTTCTTTTGCTTCTGAGAGAGCGCGTTCAACTCCCTGTACAGGCAGGCTGTCGTCCTGCAGGAGTTCCAGGCCGGCTCCGATTGCGCTCAAACAGATCACTGCATCCGCTTCCTTGACCGCTGCGGAGAGTTCATCGGAATAAACAAGCTCGCCGCCGTTTTGGGTATCATAGTAGCAGCCGATCACGATTTTTACGGCGGCATCTTCGCTGCCTGTCGTCTCCCCTGTGATGAGGTTTTCGATCCTGGCATTTTCCGCCAAAGTGCCGTTTTGCATCATCTGATTCAGTGCGAAGGTAATCGGCGTGTTGTCTCTTGACGTGCGGCCGGCGAAAACGATGTTTGTTTTTTGGGAGGACAGGGTGAGGGGCAGGGCGCCGTCATTTTTCAGGAGAGTGATGGCTTGCTTTGCGATTTCCTGCTCAGCTTCGTGATGAGCGGGAGATCCCACTGTCTCAAGAGCAGCTTCGACTTTCTCCTCCACATCCGATCCGTCTGTAACGAGATCCAGTATCCCGTGGCGCTCCTTCAGGGACAGAATGCGTTCCACGGATTCATCGATGGAGCTCTGATCAATGCTTCCATCTTCTACAAGCCCGGCAAGACCGCTGATGTAGTCATCGTAGTACTTGACAGCCTCGCTGCAGTTTATATCCAGGGGGATCAGCAGGATATCGCAGCCGGCATTGATGGCCTTCTCCGCAACCTGCAGATCGTGCTCAACCGTATGTGAATCACCTGTAAAGAAGGGCAGGCCACTGTCAGGCTCCTTAATAAACTGCATCATTTCCAGAGCGTCTGTGATAACTACGCCGTCAAAGCCGAGATCTTCTCTTAGCATTTCCGTCACAAAGTAAGGAGAGAGAGTCACGGGATAGTATCCCTCCGTGAGGCCGTCTGCCATAAGCACTTTTTCGTCGATCAGAGGAAATGTCGTGGCGGATGTCATTACCATCTCTGCACCGCTTTCGATTACGCCTCTGTAAGCGCGGAGACCTTCCTCCTCGAGCTGTTCGCGGGTCAGGAGGATGGATGTCGGGAAATCGCTCCCATCCCCTGCACCCGGAAAATGCTTGCAGCAGGTAATGACACCGCTTTCTCCGAGGCCTTCCCCGAAAGCGAGACCCAACTGTGCATTTATCTCGGGGTTGTCAGAGAACACGCGCGTGCTCATGCCCGGATCCGCGAGATCTGTTATGACATCGATGCAGGGGCCGAGGTCTACATTGACTCCCAAGGCGCTCATCTCTTCTCCGAACATCCGCCCGGTAGTTCTCGCATTTTCTTCGGCGTTTTCCCACGAAGCCCCGATCGCCATGCTGCCGGTCCCTCGCGTTCCCGATGTAAGCCGGTTCACAGCGCCTCCCTCGACATCAGAAGAGACGAGATAAGGGATGACTCCAGTGTCCCCGGCATCAGTGCTCATGGCATTATTCGCCTGCAGATCACTGATGAGACGAACGGCCTGCTCCGTCTCCTTTATATTGGAACCATCAACAATCAGGCCTCCATATTGATGGCGCCTTAGAGCCTCTGCCAGTTCGGGTACTTCTGAGAGATCTGTAACGCTGTTTTCGTTCCAGAAGCGGACTGCCGGCATCAGCATCTGCGCGATCTTTTGCTCCAGCGTCATGGACTCTGCGAGCTGTTCGACCCGACCTGATGCAGTCTCTGCCTCCTGCGCTGCTGAGGCTGCGGAATCAAAAGCCGATACGGATCCAAAGAGGACAACTGTGGATAAAATGAGTGCAAATACCTTTTTCATCATCATATTTACCTCGCTTCACGACCAACATAGGCTCATTTTCAGTAAAAATGTTCCGGAAATGAATGGAGCGGAAAGAGCACCCCTTAAGAGGGTGCTCCCATATACAGTGCAATTATCGACTCAATACCCGATCAGGCTGCCGGCGATCCAGTTACCGTCGTCCAGCTGGTACCAGTCATATCCGTCCGCGTAGCGAACCCTGCCATTCGTGTAGACGGAATCGCCGTTGTAGACTCTGTACTCAACATTGTCGGGGTCAAGACCCGGATAGGATCTTACGTTTGCATAAGGTGCAGAGCTGTTTCTTACGGTTCTCCTTACTCCGCCGACTACATTTTCGAGTGCCTCATCATTGATCTTGTTCATATCTGTCATAGCTTTATCCTCCATTTTTCATGCCGCTGCTTTGACGGCTCTTTTTGTACCGCTTAATTTGCGGTTCGTTGTTTTTCATTTGACAGTAGTGATCATAACAGAAGAAGTGTCACAGCAGTGGCACAGAGCCAAAAATCTTCTCCTTGACGCGAATGCAAATGTGACGTGAATGCGAATGTGTCTTCACCAATTGATATAGTCAGCGTCCACGTAACCGTAAACACCATTTTGATAAGCAATCGCGTATCCATCCTGTCGCCAGTTCAGGTTCACATAGATCCTGTCACCATTCCAGAACTGATAGCTATTCATGAAGGACCCATTCGGTGAATTCTGGAATACCAGAGCCCCCTTTGAATTATCTGTCTTTACGGTTCTATAGGCGTAGTTTGACAGATCGTATCGATCATCATTTCCGGAAGAACCATTATTCCAATTAATATAGTTGGCGTCCACATATCCGTAAACCCCATTCTGATAAGCGATCGCGTATCCATCCTGTCGCCAATTCAGATTCACATAAATCCTGTCGCCATTCCAGAACTGATAATCGTTCATAAAGGAACCATTCGGAGAAGTTTGGAAAACAAGGGCCCCTTTTGAATTATCGGTTTTCACTGTCCTGTAGGCATAATTTAACAGGTCGAATTTGTCATCGGAGGAATTGGCGGTATCCTGACAGATTTCCCATAGCGCCGGTATCTCCACATCCAACGGCACAAAATCCGGAATCTGGGCCAACAGGCGTCTGGGGTCATAGTAATCTGACAGATCTCTGATTGTTGGTGGTTCCCCCTCCCTGTCATATGTTCCTTCATACAGAATCGTGGTAACGAAATCATCGCCTGTCCACTCAGCCAACCCCAGAGTAACAATTCCTTTATAGTTTTCTCTGTACAGCACACCGCTCTGATATCCGTACAAAAGATAAGCGTCACAACCGAAATCGCCCATGTAGTAGCTGTAGGATCCATTACATCCATAAACCCAATATTCTGCATAATGCTTGCCGGTTACCTGACGGAAAAGCAGTTCGTATATTCCGTCCCCGGTTATATCTGCCAATACATATCCGATCTCATCATACGGATCCCAGACTTCACCGTTGTTCACCATACGCGCATGGCGGGCAGACGCTTCGCTGAACGCATCTTCATAAACAGCCTCATACGTCTCTGCCGCCGCTGTCGGCACACTTATACATGCCGCCATAAGTATAATAGTAAGTGCCGTTATTACAGATCTCTTCATGACTCGTCCTCCTCTCATTTGGTTCCATGGTCCGCATCAATGCTTAGCGGCAGTGTTTATCAGTAAATCAATCCATGATTATATTTTAAAGAAGGGATGTAAGAAATTCAAGACTCTTAGCAATGATCAATTCCTTATGCACAGGATCTGTGTTACTATTCACGGCCAATCTGCAATCAGGTTCTGGCTCATCATGCTTGCATGAATAGTATCCTAAGGAGGCGTCACTTTTTATGTTGACGTCCACCAAACTTGTTTTTCAATCTCGATTCTGTTAGTATACCTTGTGAATTGCTTTCCTTAAGCAATTCACAAGGTATAGAAATGGAATCACAAAAACACATGGAGGATATGCCAATGAAACAGTTTAAGACATCAATAACAGCAATTCTTTTGCTCGTTTTGATTTGTGTCAACTCTTTACAGGTCATGGCGGAAGAAGGCAAAAAGGATTCACCCGCGGAAGAAATCTTAGATGAGGGAACAGATAAGGTAATTGAGTATTGGGATCCTTCTTCTCCGGCGATGCAGTCGATCGTGGAGTTTGTGACGAAATCAGTGGATGAGAATTCCGACGGTTTCATTCCTGAAGCCGACAGGATCGCAGTGTTTGATCACGACGGCACACTTAATGGAGAACGTTTCCCGACCTATTTTAATGACTGGCTTTTCATACGAAGGGCCCTTTATGATGACAGCTATGAGGCACCGGCCTATCTGAAAGGATTTGCCAAATCCTGGGAAGATAAAGTCCTCAAGGGAATTCCCATTGATAATTTCGATGCCCTGGAGCGGGAACTTGGGCCAAAGCTGTATGAAGGACTCACTCCGGAGGAATATGCGGAGGTAGTCCGCAAATTCGGCAAACAGCCTGTCTGGGGCTTTGAGGGGATGACATATGATGAGGCTTATTTCCAACCCATGCTCTCTCTGGTTGAGTACCTCTATAAGAACGGCTATAAGATCTATATCGTCACCGCTACGTACAGGGATGCCGTGCGCGTAATGACGGAAAATGTCCTTGGTGAATACATCCCATCTGATCACATCATCGGCACGGATCTTCTGTATACGGCATCCGGTGATGAACACAAAGACAGCACGTTCTATGAACTGAAGCCAGACGATAAGCTGGTAATAGCCGGCAAGCTTTTCCTTAAAGATCAGAAGACAAATAAAGCGACTTCCATCCAGCGGGAGATCGGAAAGGTTCCTGTGCTGGCTTTCGGCAACTCTACCGGTGATTTCTCCATGGCGACTTACACATTGCAGAATGAGAAATATGGCGGCAGGGCCTATATGCTGCTCTGCGACGATACACAGAGGGATTACGGGGATCCTGAGGCTGCAGCGGCATTTAAGGAAAAATGCGATGCCAATGGCTTCTATACTATCTCCGAAAAGGAAGAATTTGAGATACTATATCCGGAAGGAGTGTCTTTAAAAAAGCCGGACAAAGCAGCATAAGGAACTGCATTTATAATAACCTGAGCACTTCACGAGCCTTCCGCAATGCCTCTCCTGACCGGAAAGGGCTGCGGAATCTAACGATTACTCGATCCGTGCCTGTTTTAACTTATGATAATAAGGGGTTTACTTGAAATGCTCGGAAATAACGACTGGAAATCCTGACGGCGCAATCAGCATGGTTGCCTGATCTGAGCTGGTAACCGTAGTTTTGTTTCCGCGAGGATCGATAAATCCATTTCCGATAAAGAAGTCATATGCCTCCTGGAAATGGTCGACATTGATCAGAATTGCGGTAATATCCGTACGGTCTTTGGTTGTGCTCGAAATACTAATGCGATTGCCGTTTGCATCCTTCATGGCAATTCCTACGTTTGCGCCGCCTTCGATATCTGTTTTGGTATGGCGTTTCTCGAATCCGAGAGCCTCAAATGTTGCAACAACAGCGTCTTGGTCTTTCGTTACGATTATAGGACAAAAGCCTGTGATTTTCATAGTGTCAATTCTCCTTCTTGATATGTTCCACAATTACTATTGAGAATCCTGAGGGTGAAATCATCATTGCTGACCGGGAAGAACCGGTATCTCTGCTCTTTTCGTCGCTCGCTCCTTTAAAGCCATGATCTGTAAGAATCTGATAAGCTTCCTCGAAATTGCTGACATTCATGCGGATAGATGTAATATCCTGTGGTGCTGCAACCTCCGTTACATCCACATGAAATCCATTCGCATCTTTCATACGGTTGGAAGAAAAATCTTCTCCCGTTTTCCCATGCCGCTTCTCAAAGCCGAGCTCTTCAAACAGCTTAACAATCTCCCCGGCTTCTTTTGACAGGATTAATGGGTTAAATGTTGTTATTTTCATTTGTCCTCCTTTTTATAGTCGTTAACGAAATTATCTGCTGCGCAGAACCTTTCGTTTTCCCTATATGCAGTTAATCTAAGCAATTGCCTTCGGCA
>CADCQE010000175.1 GCA_902803505.1 uncultured Lachnospiraceae bacterium
GAAGCGCCTGGAGGAACTGGATCCGGCAGCTTCCGGAATCAGTTCGTACATCCGGACATCTTCTGAATATCCCCTCTGGCAGAACACGGATGTTGTCTATTACGATGATGCTTCAAAAGGATTGGAAGCCCAGCTGGCGGACCTGGCAAAGGCCGAGCGCTTTATCTTTATGGAATACCATGCGATTGAGGACACGACCTCCTGGAAGCGCATTGAAGATGTGCTCTGCAGCAAAGTCGCCCAGGGTGTGGAAGTAAGGGTATTCTATGATGATATGGGGAGTATCGGATTCATCGATACGGACTTTGTGAAGAAGCTGACAGGCAAGGGGATCGCCTGCCGCGTCTTTAATCCCTTTGCTCCCGGCTTGAATATGTTCCTGAATAATCGGGATCATCGGAAGATCACCGTGATCGACGGGAAGGTGGGCTTCACCGGCGGCTATAACCTGGCGGATGAATATTTTAACCTGACTCATCCGTTTGGGGAGTGGAAGGATACCGGTATTCGCCTGGAAGGTGACGCGGTACCGTCTCTGACCGTGGCATTCCTGGAGATGTGGAATGCAGGAAAGAAGAAGATTGATGGGCAAAACGACACTGATTTTAAGAAATATCTGCCCCATTACGATTACAAGGCTGCCAAGAGCGCATTTGTCCAGCCTTACGCTGACAGTCCCATGGACCAGAAACGGGTCGGGGAAGATGTCTATATCAGCATGGTGGAGAAGGCAAATAAATACTGCTGGTTTGTCACTCCTTACTTGATCGTGACGGATGAGATGACACACGCATTGACCTTGGCGGCGAAGCGCGGTGTGGATGTCAGGATCATTACTCCCGGAATTCCGGACAAGAAGATGGTCTATTCCATGACCCGCTCCTTCTATCCTGCCTTGGTGAAGGGCGGAGTAAGAATTTACGAATGGACTCCCGGATTTACCCATTGCAAGATGAGCGTCGCAGATAATAAGATGGCAACCTGCGGAACGATCAACCTGGATTACCGCAGTCTCTATCATCATTTTGAGAATGGCTGCTGGATCTATGATCCTGCCATAGCTGCGGACATTCGGGACGATTTTATCACTATGTTTACGCAAAGCAAGGAAGTAACCGAAGAATATCGTGAAGGAGAGAAGTCTGAAATGAGGATTGTACAGCTGTTCCTTCGCCTGTTCGCGGAACTGATGTGATGCGCAGGATTACCATGACTGAATCGTGGGGGTGTGTTGGGTGAATGTGATTTTTTCGGAAACCCTGCGAAAGTTCAGGGAAGAAAGAGGTCTTTCACAGAAACAGCTCGGAAGGCTGATGTTTGTCAACCACTCCACGATCGCCCGCTGGGAGAATGGCAGCCGCCTGCCGGACGCCGCGATGATCCTTCGCCTTGCAAAATGTCTCGAGGTGGACGCCAACATGCTGTTCCGGCTTGCAGCCCAGAGCGAGGAATCCCCTAATGTAATCATGGTGGACGACAGCAAGGTCTTCCTCTCCGATGGCCTTGCCGTTCTGGAGGAAGCCATGCCCAATGCTACAATCACGGGCTTTATCTGGCCGCTAGAGGCGGTTGAATACGCAAAAATGAACCGTGTCGCGCTGGCTGTTCTGGATATTGAGCTGGGAACGGCCAGCGGGCTTGATCTCTGCCGCACGCTGCTTGAAATCAATCCCCGTACAAACATTGTGTTTCTGACCGCCTACGCCGACTATTCCCTCGATGCGTGGAAGACCGAGGCCAGTGGCTTTCTTCTTAAGCCGCTGACTGCGGAGGGTATAAAGGAGCAGCTGAAAAAGCTTCGCTATCCGTTCTCGACAGGAAACGCAGACGAGTGAATAGTAACGATATGTTATTTGTACCGAAGAAAGGGGGCTTATTGATGAAAGGAAGAGTTGGCTTCAAATCAATGCTTCGAGGACTGTTGACGGCGCTGCTGCTTCTTGCAGCTGCGCTTAATGTTTTGCCAGGGGGATCCTCCGTGCATGCGGCGGAAAAGTCCGACAGCAAGAGACCGACTGTACTGTTGATTCTGGACGGTTATGGCCTTGATGAGCGGAAGGAGCACAATGCGATCGCGCTTGCGGATACACCGGTGATGGACAGTCTGATGAAGGAGTGTCCCTTCGTGAAGGGCAATGCCAGCGGCGAGGCCGTAGGCCTTCCGGAAGGACAGATGGGCAGCTCCGAGGTAGGCCATCTGAATATGGGTGCCGGCCGCATCGTGTACCAGGACCTGGCCAGGATTACGAAGGAGATCGAGGCGGGTCATTTCTTTGAAAATGAGGCGCTTTTGAAGGCGATGAACAATGCGAAGGAGAAGGGGACGAGCCTCCACATCTACGGACTGCTCTCCGATGGAGGAGTGCACAGTCACAATTCCCATCTCTATGCCCTCTTGGAGCTTGCAAAGCGACAGGGCCTGGAGAAGGTATATGTACATTGCTTCATGGACGGGCGGGATACGCCTCCGGAATCCGGAAAAGCATATGTCCAGGCTCTGCAGGATGAGATGGACAGGATCGGCTGCGGCAGGATCGCCACGGTGGCCGGCCGCTATTATGCCATGGACAGGGACAACAATTGGGACCGTATTGAAAAGGCATACCGGGCGCTTACCCTCGGTGAGGGTGTGACAGCCGACTCCGCACTGGAAGCAGTGACGCAGTCCTATGAGAAGGGTGAGACGGATGAGTTTATCCAGCCCACGGTGGTGAAGGAGAACGGCGAGCCGGTGGCTGTCATTGGCGACGGAGATTCTATCATCTTTTTTAATTACCGCCCGGATCGTGCCAGGGAGATTACCCGTACCTTTTGCTGTGATGAGTTTGACAGCTTTGACAGGAGGCCCAGGAAGCAGGTGACCTATGTCTGTTTTACGGACTATGATGAGACGATTCCAAACAAGGAAGTAGCTTTTCAAAAGGAAGTCATTACCAATACGTTCGGGGAGTGGCTTGCCGCAAACGGCATGAAGCAGGCCAGGATCGCTGAGACGGAGAAATACGCGCATGTGACCTTCTTCTTCAACGGCGGCGTGGAAGAACCCAACGAAGGGGAGGACCGCTTCCTGATCCCGTCCCCGAAGGTGGCGACGTATGATCTGAAACCGGAGATGAGCGCGCCGGAGGTATGTGATACTCTGGTCGAAAAGATCCGTTCCGGCGAGTATGACGTGATCATCGCGAATTTTGCGAACTCAGATATGGTAGGCCACACCGGAGTAGAGAAGGCTGCCATAGAGGCCGTCTCTTGTCTCGACAAATGCATCGGACGGGTGGTGGAGGCGATCAAAGAGGCAGACGGCCAGCTCTTCATCTGTGCCGATCACGGCAATTCTGAGGTGATGAAGGACTATGAGACGGGAGAGCCCTGGACTGCTCACACCACCAATCCGGTTCCCTTCATCCTGGTGAATTATGATCCCGCCTATACGCTGAGAGAGGGCGGCTGCCTGGCTGACATTGCTCCCACACTGATCGAGATGATGGGCATGGAGAAGCCGGCTGAGATGACCGGAGAGTCGCTGCTGATTCCCGCGGCCTCTTCCGACATGACAGACGAACCGTGAATAGTAAGCTTTTTCACAAGAATTCTGTAGTCTTCCATGCGGTCTCTATGCTATAATTGTTTTAGTCTATTCTTTCTGACCGAATCGCTGCAGGATGTTTATCAACAGGATTGAGTGGAGAGGTCGCCGTAACTAAAGAAAGAGAAACGTTCGCAACAGGAAGAGGAGGAGTCAGTCCATGTTTGGCAAAAAGAAGATTCAGGAACTGGAGTACAGATTAAGTGAAGCAAACAAAGATCTCGATAAGGCAAAGAGCGAGATAAAGGATCTGGAAGGCAGACTGGCTACTGCTGAGTCCAGATCGTCGGATCTGGAGGCAAGTCTGGATGAAGCACAGCTGAAGACGAAAGAAACGGAAGAAAGTCTTTCCCAGATGGAATCCAAAGCTTCTGATCTGGAAGCACTCCTCTCTACACAGAAGTCAAAGAATACCGACCTGGAGGAACTCCTCTCGACAGAGAAGATAAGATATTCTGATCTGGAAGGACTCCTCTCCAATGAGAAGATCAAATACTCTGATCTGGAGAAGACGCTCTCTGATGCGAATTACAAGATCGCTGACCTGGAGAGCGGCCTGTCCGAGATGAGTGCAAAGAACACAGACCTTGAGAAGCAGCTTGCAGAGTCTGAGCTCGAGGAGATCAAAGAGCAGGCAAGAGCCACCCGGATTGAGTTTGAGGGAATGAGAGACCTGTACACCCGCAAGGTCAAAGAATTCGATGACACGCTTGAAGAGAAGGAGCAGGCTTTCGCACGGGAAGATGCGCTGCAGAGGTATTATCTGGAGAATGAGATTCGTGAGAACAAGCAGGAGAACCAGGTATATGTGAGAGATACCGTACAGAAATTCAGTGATAGCTACAACTACTACCTGAATCAGATCAAGCTGCTGATGGATGCACTTGGCGAGGTTGCGATTCAGACCGGCCAGAACCTCTTCTCAGAGATCGATGCCGGCCGTGACCTGAAGGGCCTCATCGGCCAGAATATGGCTGCCAAGCTGCAGAGTGAGACGGGCAGTCTGCGCGATGACGAGGACGGCATGATCCTGATCGGAAACGGCAAGAGCCTCGAAGAAGAGGAAGCGTCAGAAGAAGGAGAGGCAGCGTCAGAAGAAGGAGAGGCAGCTGCTCCTGCATGGGAATAATATCTGCCAACTCTTATACTGGTGAACCTAAGGAATTCCGAAGGCAATTGCTTAGATTTACTGCATATAGGGAAAACGAATGGTTCTGCATAGCAAATCATTTCGCTAAGGACGATAAGTAAGACAAAAGGGACGGTTTTTTCCGACCCGCTGTCATGTCAATCCTACTGTTGACGGGAAGCGGGTCGAAATAAACCGTCCCTTCTGTCTCTCATAAGAAGCTTACTGCGGACCCTGATATGTGGATCCGCCGAAAGCAAGGATCATACGGCCGATGGGCCCGAAAAGGAACAGCACGATGCCGAAGCCGATGCCCTTGCCAAAGGCCCGGGAAAGCTTAACGGACTCTTTGAAGTGAATGACGAGACCGGAAACGCCAATTATGATCTCAAGGACCGTCTTCCACACGGGAGGATTCGGCCCACTTGTTATAAGAGCGGAAATAACGGACAGTGCCATGAAGATGATGCCAAAGACACCACTCCAGCAGAGCTCGTATTCCACATAGACGTTGTAGATCGGAATAATTGACTTCCAGCCTGGCTGCCCTGCCTTGGAGAAGATCATCCAGTCCGCGATCACCTGGAGGACGAACCACACCAGCCCGAAGATCATCAGGGTTGTTAGGGTTAAGGCTACGATTCCGCCGATAGCGCCGGCTGTAGCGGCTGCTTGCGTCACTGCTTTGGACACTTCTTCGGATGGAATACTTTCTGTTGCAGCTGCTGCTGTTGATGCAACTGTTGACGCAGCTGCTGCTGTTGATGCTGTTGCGAATGCTAAAATGCTCATAAGAATACTCCTTGTGTTTGTTTTGAAATGGAAATCTGGGTGCTGCCCCATATTTCATCGTCAGAATTGCTGCAGATCCGTGAGCTCAGAGCTGTAGGATCTATAAAACGAAACTCTGTCCTCACCCCCCCTCTACTTGTGCTTTTTATGATTGACCTTTCTTTTTCTGCTTTTCCCGGCCAACCGTTTCGGCTGCCGTTTCGGCTGCCATTTCTTTGGCTGTTTCTCTGGCATTATGCAGCACCAGCTGGTTGTACGGAATCTCAATCCCGTTGCGGTCGAACAGAAGCTTGATCTCTCTCGTCAGACTGCGAAGAGCCACGGCTCTGGAGCTGCTCTTCACCCGGATGGAGATGCGCAGATTCACGCTGCTCTCCCCAAGGGAGTCTACACCGTCGTATGAAGGCTCTTTGACAAGGCCAGGCACTACTTCCTTGAGCTTCGGCAGCTCCTCATCCAGAACTGCCTCCACCTCCATCAGGTCGGCGTCATAGGAGATCGGAACTGTGATACTCGCAGTGGTCACTTCGCCGTCGGTGTTGATGATTTCGCGGATGGAGGAGTTACTGAGCACCTTAGTTTCTGCAAATGAGCGCACCTTGGTGGTGCGCAGGCCGATTTCAACGACAGTGCCGGCCCAAGTGCCGATCTTGATGAAGTCGCCGACCTTGTAGGTGCCCTCAATAATGGTGAAAAATCCCGCGATGATGTCGCTTACCAGATCCTTCGCACCAAAGCTGATCATCATGGACAGGATTCCCGCTGAGGCCAGCAATGTCTGGGTCTGGACCCCGAACTGAGCCAGTCCGTAGTAAATGAAAATGATCACGCAGACATATTTACTGGCGTTTTTGATCAGCAGGCAGACCGTTTCGATGCGCATATCGGAGACCTTCGCGATGCGGTAGAGCAGCTGGTTCAGCAGGACCACGACCACATACATCGCGCATAACAGGAAGATGCAGGTGGTGAAGGCGAAAATGTTGACGCCCTTCTGCCAGTTGCCGGAGATCACATAGGCCAGATTGCTCAGACTGTTCGGATCTGCCCGCCCATTCAGATTCTCAAGGAGCGTGGGCAGGAGTATGAGCAGGCAGAACAGCAATAATATCCAATAGATGATATTGGCGATCCTTTTTTCCGGTGTCATCTTGTCTTTTTCAACGATGACGCCCCAGCGGTCCTGCAGGCCCTTTTTCTCGCGCAGGCGCAGAATGCTGGAGAGCTCGGAGAACAGCTTGGGAGCTTCATCGTCCGGGACCTCATCCTCTTCCGGCTTGTCAATCACTGCGAGCTCTTCCCTGGGTACATTGTCGAGGACGAACTTCTGGTATCGGATCAGCGTCAACAGGATGACGACCATGGAGGCGATCAGAGCAGCCAGTGCGAGCTTCAGAGAGATGAGGAGAGGAGCAAGATTGCCGGGCCGGCGCATGAGAGGGATCAGGTAATACTGAGAGGCCGTGGCGACTCCTGCGTAGTATTGGGTGCCGTTGATCGTCAGGAACCCGGTGTAGTCATTTGTGAGCATCTCAGGTGTAAAGCCAAGCTCTTCGATACTGCTGCCTTTGTATCCGAGTCCAGTGGTGGCTTCGATCTTCAAGGTCTCTTTGTTGACGGCGAGGGCCTCCTCCGGCAGCCCGATCACCAGATTCTCGAGCACGGTAGTCACATTGAGCGGTTTGAGCAGCTTATCTCTGAGTGCCGGATCCACGCCTATGAGAACAAATCCATTGCTCAGATTGTCCTTATCCCTTCGATTCAGAGCGATATATTGAATATATTCGTTCCTCCAATCATCCTGAAGGGGTGACATAACAAGAAATTCCAAACCTTCCAGAACTCTTCGGAACTGGTAGGTAAAATTCTCCGGATCATCACTTGCCTCCAGCTGGTCATAGGGGGAGTTGGTGACGACGACCCTGCCCTTTCTGTCAAACAGATAGATATATTTGACCTGGAGCACGTCGGCGTAGCGCTGCATATCTTCCCAGGTCAGGGTCTCCTCGTTGTCCCTTTCAATCAAAGCTGATGCGAGCCTGCACTGAGTCAGGTAGAAATCATCCAGAAACTCGTTCAGCCTTTTTTTCTGCTCCTCATAAGAATTCAAGGTGTCCACCGCAAGGTGGGCATGTCTTGACATGGTCTTCAGATTATTGGTTACGGTATTGAGCACCTGGATATAATAGGTGACGCCGAGGAGCAGTACGCACAGCAGAGCCGTATAGGAGAACAGCTTGTTCCTCATGGTTTTGAGCGGTTCTTTGTGAGTATCCATTACCAGACAGATCCATCTCACGAACAGCCACATCAACACTACGAAGATTAAGGTGACCAAACTGGCGCTGGCCCAGACAGAGAGAATAAATTCTCTCGCGGAAATCCCGCAGAGAATGTAGTAATCATCATAGGCGAGGGCGCCGCCGTAGATGCCATTTATAATGGCCTGAATCCCCAAGTCCAGAACGGTGCTTTCCGTGGCAGCTGTATCTCCGTGCGGAAACATCAGGGAATAGTGGGAGGCCAGCTCGCCATACGAAGCCAGTTCGGCGGCGGATTCAACGGGAATCACATTGCTGTCTTCCGAGTCCGGGTCCTGGATTAGGATGAACTTGCCGCCTACCAGCGATTCATCCGGATGGGCGACGATCTTCCCGTCATCCTTTGAGATCACTGCAACCATGCCGTCCTGGCCTACTTTGAACTTTGTGACGCGGTTCAGCCAGGACAGCGTGCTGCCGACTACCTCCTCAAAACTGACGTCGATCTTGTCGAAGGCGACCTTATTTAAACTTGAAAAGTCGTTCGAGCCCAATACCTCTTCCCAGCTCTTGCGCATCTTGCCGTAGGCATCCCGGAGTGCCTTCTCATTCTTCTCCATCTGCGGAAGCAGATCAGCGATCTGGACAATGGCCCGGTCGATTTGAGGATTGACACGTTCCGCACAATTCGTATCGAAAAGTCTATATGCCGTCACGAACATGGCGACAGAAGCTGCAATCCATGTCAGATAGAGAAAAAATTTCTTGCACCCCAGCTTAAAGCGGTAACGTCTTTGTTCGGCAGTTAGCGGCGGTTTCTTCTTTTTTTTAAAATGGAACACGGAATCCCTCCCCCTGCGGTATGCGCCGGATCAGCACATTGCGTGAAAATCGCCCGAAGCAAAGAATACTTCGGGCGGTCGTTATCCGTTTTCGCTTTGCTTCGCATTATGCTGCAGCGTTGGACTCCGCTGCTTCACCGCTGAGGCCGAAAGCGCCCAGCAGCTGCGTCACGGTCTCTTCGATCTCCTTCTGAGAGAGCTCCTGGCCACCGATAGAAACGCCTTCTTCATTTCCTTCGATTGTTCCAAGTGTCTCAACAACGCGGTCAAGGCTGTATTCGCCGGAGCTGTCCTTCAGGGAGTCGACAACGCCTGAAAGAGATTCACTTGTGCCGCTGAGCATGTCCAGGAGGCTGGCTGCGATGCCGCCTTCTTTGAAGAGACTGTCTGCGAGTCCTTTGGCTTCTTCCGGATTCGAGATCAGTTCATTCACCATTGCTTCGACATCGTTCAGAGAGACCTCGTCTCCTTCTGCGCCCGCCTCTGCCTCAAGGCTCTTCAGCTCCTCAGAGAAGCGCTCGCCGCCGAGGCCGCCGATCATGTCGAGAATTCCGGCGATATCAAGGCTGCTGGCGTCCACGCCGAACTGACCGAGGATGCCGTCCAGATCGACATTGCCGTTCTCATCGAAGAGAGAGCCGAGGAGCCCTTCAAGATCAAAAGAATCCGCGCTGATTCCGAGAGAGCCGAGAAGCTCGCCAAGATCAAAGCTGCCGTCTTCGCCACCGAAGATGGAACCGAGCAGAGAGGAGAGGTCAAAGCTGCCGTCTTCGCTGCCGGAGATAGAGCCGAGCAGGGAGGAGAGATCGACGCTGCCGTCTTCACTGCCGGTAACAGAGCCAAGAAGTCCTTCAATATCCAGCTCGCCGTTCTCATCCGTTACTGAGCCGACAAGAGCTTCCAGGTCAACGCCTTCTCCTTCGCCGCTAAGAAGCTCGCCAAGAGCTGCTTCCAGACTCGCTTCCGCTGTGCTGTCGGTAGTTGTGTCTGCTGCGAAGACTGCCGCACTGCCACTAAAAACCATCGTGCCTGATAAAACCAAAGCAAGAATCTTTTTCTTCATTTGTCTATCCTTTCCTGAAAACAAATATAAGAGTGTTATACAATAACATAGGAGATTATACTTGCTTTGCCCTGAAATAATCAAGTCTTTTATTATTCTCCGGAAAATCCATTGTTACGATTCACGGCCCCTTCCGCTACGGTCCTTATCTGCAATCAGAACCTGTCTCATTCATGCAGGCATGATGACCCGGAACCTGATTGCAGATTGGCCGTGAATCGTAACAATCCATTACAAGATGTGATTCATAGGCGCATATACTCGCAAATAGCTCTGAAATATTATATAATCAAAACTGTTCGGCACCCACTGCACTCGGGATGCTTCGCATCCCTCATTGTGGTCGTTCAAAGGCGCTCCGTGTCTTATCGATCGATCATGCCGGTATTTTATGAAAGGAACTATGCATGACTGAGACAAAGATTTATGTGGGATTAAATGATTCCGAGAGCAAGGAACAGAAATATGACATTTCTACCTATACAAATGTACTGAAAAATGTCTGTAAAAACTACGGTATTCCGTTTTCCTTTTCAATGCAGCAGGGCGGATACATGCATGAGAACGGTGAATATACTGAGGAGAATACGCTTGTCATCTCTCTGATTGATGCCAAGAACGAGATTGTCAATGAGATGGCGAGAGATCTGTGCGTGTTCTTTCATCAGGAATCCGTGCTGATTACGGAAGATCAAGTCAAGGCTTATTTAATTGAAGAACACCTGTAAAAACAGATAGGAAAAGGCAATGTCTGTGTCAGCGGAAACGGAGGGGGCAGAGGATATGACAATTGAAACAGTTCAGACGGGCTCCTTTTCGATGGACTATCTTCGCTTTGGGCACGGAAAGGAAGCTCTTGTCATCCTGCCGGGCCTCAGCGTGCAGAGTGTACTGAATTCCGCTGCTGATGTGGCCCAGGCGTATCAGCAGCTGGCGGAGGAGTATACCATCTATTTATTGGACCGAAGAAAAGAACTGCCTGATTCCTACGCGGTACAGGATATGGCCCGAGATACCGAAGAGGCGCTGCGGACGCTGGGCCTCGAGCGGGTGTGCCTGTTTGGTGCCTCCCAAGGCGGAATGATTGCCATGGAGATCGCCATCGAAGCGCCGGAGCTGGTGAAAAAGCTGGCTGTTGGCTCTACGACGGCCCGCGTAACGAGGGAGCGGTACCGGACAATTGAGGAGTGGGTCCGGCTGGCAGAAGACGGCGATGCCGCAGGGCTCTATCTGGCATTTGGCGAAGCAGTCTATCCTGTGCAAGTGTTTGAACAATATCGGGAGCGTCTCCTTGATTCCGCCAAGAGCGTCACCCGGGAAGAGCTGGGCCGCTTCGTCATACTGGCAGAAGGTGCGAAAGGGTTCGACCTCTTTAGCGGCCTGAGCAAGATCGCCTGTCCGGTATTGGTACTGGGATCTATGGATGACCGGGTGTTGGGAGCGGATGCTGCGGAGGAGTTGATCGGGCAGCTGAAGAAGAGCCCCGACACGGTCTGGCATCTGTATGACGGCTTCGGGCATGCGGCCTATGATACCGCACCGGACTATAAGGACCGCTTATTGCAGTTCTTTCTGGGAGAAGAAGGCCGTGGCAGGGGATTCTATATCAGTGAGATCACGGATGAGATTTTTGCCAGGATGAAGGGAAGATCCTTTAAAGATGACTGTACCGTCCCAAGAGAGGACCTTCGCTATTTGCATGTGCTGCACAAGAATATTGAAGGAGAGGTCCTGGAAGGGGAGATGATTGTCAGCCGGCATATTGCAGAGGACGTCCTGGAGATCCTGAAGGAACTGTATGAGGCGGATTATCCGATTGAGAGGATCCGTCTGATTGATGAATATGACGCCGACGATGAGCGGTCCATGGAGGACAACAATTCCTCCTGCTTCAATTTCCGCCTTATCTCGCATACAACAATAGTCTCCAAACATGGGCTGGGCATGGCGGTGGATATCAACCCGCTTTATAATCCATATACCAAGATTGCAGACGGAGAGCGCATCATTGAACCTCTCGCCGGGGAACCCTATCTTGACAGGGAGAAAGAGTTTCCCTACAAGATCGAGAAGGGCGATCTCTGTTACAGCCTCTTTATTGAGCGCGGCTTTGAATGGGGAGGGGACTGGACGAACAGGAAGGACTATCAGCATTTTGAGATCCCGGAAAGTAACGATCTTTATAGATAAACAAGCCGATTCATGTGGTCTTCTTTACAGCCCCTATGTTATAATATCCGTAGTGCGTTCTTGCTATAGCCGCTGACGAAATGATCTGCTATTAAGGAACCTTTCGTTTTCCTTGATTGCAGGGAATCCAGGCAACTGCCTTCGGCAATTACTAAGGTTCACTGGAATATTGAGGTTCACCGGAATCATATGGAAGGCGGAATTGTCTGTCCTTAAGAGAATTTCACCGGCGGGCAGGAACATGAGGGATTGTCTCCGGCAATTACTGAGATTAACTCATATGACCAAATCATTTACGGATCGTATCTTTATGAGGATGAGTACATGAGTGTTCGCAGCAATTATCGAAAGAAAAAAGTTTGCAAAGGCAAGAGGAGGAGTCAGATCATGTTTGGAAAAAAGAAGATTCAGGAACTGGAGTACAGATTGAGCGAGGCGAATAAAGATCTCGACAAAGCCAACTCCGAGATTAAGGACCTGGAGGGGAAGCTGTCTGCATCCCAGTCCAGATCAACGAGTCTGGAGGAGAGCCTTGGTGAAGCACAGCAGAAGACAAAGGAGACAGAGGAAAGCCTCGCTGAGATCATATCCAAAGCATCCGGTCTGGAGGCGCTTCTCTCCACGGAGCAGTCCAGGAACTCTGATCTGGAGAAGGACCTCACGAATGCAAACTACCAGATTGCTGATCTGGAGCAGAATCTTTCTACCGAGTCTTTGGAGGTCGCAGAGCTGGAGAAGAAGATCGGCGAGGCTATGTCGAAGATCTCTGATCTGGAATCCGGTCTGTCCGAGATGACATCGAAGAATCAGGATCTTGAGAAGCAGCTAGCGGAAAGCGAGCTTGAGGAGATCAGGGAACAGGCCAGAACCACGCAGATCGAGTTCGAGGGAATGAGAGACCTGTATAACCGCAAGGTCAAAGAATTCGATGACACGATTGAGGAGAAGGAACAGGCTCTTGCTCGTGAGGACGCCTTGCAGAGGTACCATCTGGAGAATGAGATCCGGGAGAATAAGCAGGAGAATGAGATATTAATAAGCAATACCGTAAAGAAATTCAGTGAGAGCTACAACTACTATCTGAACCAGATCAAGCTGTTGATGGATGCGCTTGGCGATGTAGCCGTTCAGACGGGGCAGGGTCTTTTCTCTGAGTCGGACTCCGGCCGTGATCTGAAAGGCCTCATTGGAGAGAATATGGCTGCGATTCTGCAGAGCGAGACGGGCAGCCTGCGCGATGAGGAGGATGGCATGGTCCTCATCGGAAAAGCCAAAAGCCCGGAAGATGCGGGTGAGGCAGACGCCTCAGAGGGAGAGGAACCCGCACCCGCCCCGGACGCCGGGCTTTGACCGGAAGCGGACACATGATCCGCGGTTCAGGCGTTGAGGCAGCAAAAAAAGAGAAAGAATCTTTTTCACAAAAGAGTGTTATTGACAGAAAGCGAAGGATAATCTTACAATTAATTTGGCAATCTCTTTGAAGGAGAGAGCCGCAGCAATGGAAATGAGAATGATTGAAAGGAGCAGGTTCATGGCGGAGAAACAGTTTCAGAAGGATGACGTAATCTTTCATCAGGGCGATGAGGGAAATAGCTTTTATCAGGTCATCGATGGTTCAGTTGGCATCTTTGTCAGTTATGACGATGAAGAGAACATTAAGCTCACGGAGCTTCACAAGGGCGAGCTTTTTGGAGAGATGGCAGTAATCGATGCATATCCGCGCAGTGGGAGCGCCGTGGCCCTCGAAGACGGGACAAAGCTCAAAGAGATCGCAGCAGATGATCTGGATACCTATTTCAAGAGTGAACCCGAGAACATCGTTCTGCTTATGAAGACGCTCAGTAAACGGATTCGTGATCTGACGGAGGACTATGAGAAGGTGAAGGAGACAGCGGCAGAGCTCGACGTGGAGGCTTCGAGTATCGATAAGAGTTCTCTCCGCGCCCTGAAGAAATATTCCAATTTCAGGCAGAGGAAGATAGAGGCGCCCAGTGCGGAGATAGCTCGTGAGGTTCAAAAGCATGTGAAGGGCTTTGCAAAAAATGTTGCTTCCTATCCGAGCGGAACCATCATCTGCAAAGAAGGCGACACTGTGAAATGTATGTACGACATTCAGTATGGCCGTGTCGGAATCTTTTCTCATTTCGGACAGGAAGATCAGGTTCAGCTGACAACTCTTTCCTCGAATTGCTTCTTCGGTGAAATGGGCATGGTAGATGAAGCACCCCGCAGTGCTACAGCCGTTGCACTCGACGATGAGACAACCGTTGAGACCATTTACCCGGAAGACTTTGCAGAATTGTTTGAGAAGAACCCTCTGAAGGTCAACCAGATCCTGCAGCACATTTCTTCCAGACTGAGAACACTCACATCCCAGTATTGCGATACCTGCGAGAAGATCGCTCAGAAGCTGGAAGAGAAAGGATAAAGGAGATTTCTGAATGAACCATTCCGAAGACAAGGGTCGGAAGGCATTATTTCAGATTCAGCCTATGTATGCCTCCCGCGATGAGTGGGAGGCTTTGGCTGTGAGAGAAGACCTCGCGTATGAAATTCTGGAGCTGGCTATGCCGCCTGCCCTGAATGATCCGGAGCGGTACAGGAATTGCGAGGAGTGGTATCTTAAGAGCGATCGTGTCTCTTCAGTACACGGTTCGTTTATTGATGTCAATCCGGGGAGCGGCGACTTGAAGCAGCAGGCCCTGTCCAGGGAGCGATGCATGGAGAGCTGCCTCATGGCCAGGCGCTTGGGCGCGAAGAACGTCATATTTCACTCCTCCTGCTTTCCCTTCTTAAGAGGCGGCTACCTGGATTTCTGGGCTGGCAGCTGTGCCGAGTTTTATGATAAGCTCACGGAAGACGTCGACCTGAATCTATATATCGAGAACAGTCCTGATGTCGACCCCATGCCGATTAAGGAGCTGATGAGCCGCATTACTGACCGGCGGGTCAGAGTCTGCCTCGACATCGGACATGTCAATTACTCTCTCGCGTCTCTGGAGCAGTGGTTCGAGGAACTCCATGACTGGATTGCTTATCTGCATCTGTCTGATAACAGCGGGATGTATGACAGCCATCTTGCTCTGGGCGAGGGAACGGTCGACTGGGAGAAGGCGGACCGGCTGTGGAGAGACCTGGATACACCGATGCCGATCACGATCGAGACTTCGAGTGTCGGGCTGGCGGAGCAGTCGATTGCATTTCTGAGAGAATATCACTATTTTCAGCTTTAGACCAATTCTGCTGGCTGAGCGCGGTAATTGCCAAGGGCAGCTGCTCAGATCAGCGCCGCGATTGACTACATGGGGCAAATGAAGTGCTCCGCACCTCAGACTTATCGTTAGAGACTCATTATGGAGGAAACCATGGGCAAACATACCGGTGAAGTCACCCAGATGAATATTGTAAATAACCTGACGGAAGGCATTATGGTCACAGACCTGAGCGGGACCGTCGTGTTTATGAATACTGCTGCATGCGACATTCTCTGTCTTTCGGCAAAAAAAGCGATCGGCCAGAAGTTCGGTGCACTTTTCCTCAGTGAGAGTGAGAACCTCGACTTCTGCCAGACAGTGATTGATGCCATGTATGCGGATGAGAAACTCATCGAGACGGTGGTTCCATTCATTGCAGATGGAGAGACAAAGAATCTTCGCCTCTATGTTTCGTTTTTTGAGGAGGAGGAAGGCAAGGCGGGCGGATACATTCTTGTCTTCACGGATCTGAGTGAGCTGATACAGCTCAAGAGCGTCGCTCAGGATATGGAGCGCGTAAGCAGCCTCAACCGGCAGCTCACCCTCCGCAATGAGCTTCTGCAGAAGACCTTCGGTATGTTCCTCTCGGATGAGGTGGTCCAGGAGCTTCTGGACAAGCCGAAGGGCCTGGCTCTGGGAGGAA
>CADCQE010000176.1 GCA_902803505.1 uncultured Lachnospiraceae bacterium
CTCAGACATAAGCAGCTTTCGCTGCGACATACGTGCGAAGCACGGATGGTCTGTGGCCTGTAGCGGGAGGGGCCGTGAATAGTAACGCAGAAGCAAAAAATAATCAGAGGAAAAGTAAAAAATGACTGGCTTTTTCCATTTTACAGACTTATACTTTGAAATTCGGAGAACACTCCTATTCGCAGGAAAGGATATTTGAAATGAAATCACACGCAACGGATATGACAACAGGCAGCCCGGTCGGGCATATTATACGCGTTGCCCTGCCCGCACTTGTCGGAAATATCTTCCAGCAGATTTACAACCTCGCCGATTCCATCATCGTCGGGCGCTTCGTCGGCGCCAATGCACTCGCGGCAGTCGGGGCCACGGCCTCCATCACCTTCCTGTTCTTTGCGCTCTGCAACGGCATCGCAAGCGGCGGCGGCATTGTCGTGTCCCAGTACTACGGGGCCCATGAAGATGATAAAGTGAAAAACTGCATCATCAATACCGGCCTGGTCATGCTGATGATCCCCCTGCTGTTCGGGATCATTGGTTATTTCTGCGCGCCCGCGCTGCTCACGCTTATGAGCACGCCTGCGGAGATTCTCCCCGACGCTGTGCTGTATATTCGCTGCATGTGTGTGGGACTTCTGTTCGTCTCCTTATATAATTACGTCGCAGGAATGCTCCGGGCTCTCGGGGATTCAAGATCACCCCTCTATTTCCTGATTCTGTCGACCGTCATCAATGTGGTCCTGGACATCGTACTTGTGTATTTCCTGAAAATGGGCGTGCGGGGAGCCGCATATGCAACCGTCCTCGCCCAGTTCATCTCCGTAGTCAGCTGCAGCCTCTACGCGATGAAGACAAATCCCTATTTCAGATTCCGGAAAAAGGATTTCAACATCTCCGGAGCGATGCTCTACAAGATCCTTCATCTCGGCGTCCCGATGTCCCTGCAATTTGCCATGATCGCTGTCTCGGGCATGGCCGTTCAGCGGGTCGCAAATTCCTACGGAACGCTTGTCGTCGCAGCCTTCACTGCCACAAACAGGATCGAGCAGCTCATCCATCAGCCGTACACAACACTGGGCATGTCGATCGCCACTTACTGCGGCCAGAATTTCGGTGCAAAAAAATACGACCGCGTCCTTGCCGGTTACAAAAAAGGCCTGTTGATCATGGCCTGCCTGTCAGTCGTCATGATTGCAGTGATGCAGTTCTTCGGGGACAATATCATGAGGCTCTTTGTGTCCGATCCCCAGGTCGTCTCCCTCGGGGCCGCCGGTCTTCGGATTACCAGCCTGTTCTATCTTGTCCTCGGCCTCATCTATGTCGTCCGGGGCGTGCTCACAGGAATCGGCGACGCCTTCTTCGCGCTGCTCAATGGGTTTGTCGAAGTGTTGGGCAGGTTCACCGTTCCGCTCATCATCACACAGTACATGGGAAGCGGGGCCATCGGCATATGGATTGCTTCCGGTATTGTATGGTTCCTCAGCGGCACCACGGCGTGGCTCAGATTTATCACCTATACAGCCGATCTCTTCGGGCGCAAACCCCATCCGGTCCAGTGGATGAGACGCGGACACTCGACATTTTAAAGAAGTGAGGGAGCCATGATCCTGGAAGATGCGAAAGTATTTCTCAACGGACATTTTGTAAAGAAAAGAATCCGCTTCGACAGCCGCTTTCATGAGGCCGCTTCAGCATCCCCGGATGAGCCCGTCCTCCATGCTAAAGCCTGTCTTGCCATCCCCGGACTGATCGATCTCCACACTCACGCCGCCGTCGGTGCGGACGCAAGTGACGGCAGCCCGGAAGGTCTCGCAGTCCTGTCGCGCTATTACGCCCGAAACGGTGTCACCAGCTGGTGTCCCACCACCATGACATACGATGAGCCCGTGCTGACGACGGCCATGAAGACCATCCGGGATTTCGTGCGCCCCTCAGACGGCGCCAAGGCCGTCGGCATCCACCTGGAAGGACCGTTTATAAGCGCTTCAAAGTGCGGCGCACAGAATCCTGCCTATATTACGGCTCCGGACATCCGGCTCTTCCACCGCCTGAATGAAGCCAGCGGCGGACGCATCCGCCTCATCACCCTTGCCCCGGAGGCTCCGGGGGCCATTCCTTTCATCCGGGAAGCGAGCCGGATCTGCACAGTATCTCTCGGACATACGGAAGCCGATTACGCCACTGCAATGGCCGCCTTTCAGGCCGGCGCCAGTCACCTCACCCATCTGTTTTGCGCCATGACCCCTTCTCACCACAGATCTCCGGGAGTGATCGGGGCCGGTTTTGATGCGGGGGCGACATCGGAGCTCATCACGGACGGCCTGCACGTCCACCCCTCCTTCATCCGCATGGCATACCGCCTCTTCGGTGAGCGACTGATTATGATCTCCGACTCCCTGCGCTGCGCCGGAATGCCGGATGGAGAGTATGAGCTCAGCGGACAGTCGATCACGATGCAAGGCGGCAGAGCCGTCCTGACCGGCACCAATACCCTTGCCGGCAGCTCCATCTCCCTTCTCGAAGGACTCAGAAGGGCTGTCTCCTTCGGGATTCCCATAGAAGACGCCGTGCTCTCGGCGACCCTTGCCCCGGCAAAAGTCATCGGCATGGACAGTGAGATCGGATCCATTGCCCCCGGCAAGCGGGCCGACCTGGTGCTCCTTGACGAAGAGCTTCAGGTCAAGGCCGTCTTCGTGGAAGGCCGTCAGCTAGAGTGAAGTCTCAGCCCGTATCACTGACCACGCCTCCACCAGGCGCTCCAGGCTCCACGCAGCATTCGCAGGGCTCGTAGAGGGCAGACACACGGCAGCCTGCCCCGTCACTGCCTCTGTATATTTTCTGTACAGCTTCTCCGCAGTGCGGCCATTCACATAGATCCGGCGGATCTTTGCCGTCTCAAGGATCAGCCGGATGTCATTAGGGACCACATCCTTGATGCTCGCATCCGACGATCCGGCAATCGTGCAGGACCGGATGACGTCCCAGACCGCGATGCCGTGCCTCAGCAAAAATTCTTTCTTCTCCGGAACGGTCCCGGGAACCGCATCCTCAAAGACGCTGCCCAGCACTGACCAGAAACGGTTCCGGGGATGCCCGTAGAAGAAGCCCGTCTCACGGGATTTCACAGAAGGAAAACTCCCGAGAATCAGAATCCGGGAGTCCTTTGTGTATAAGGGCGGAATCGGATGAAGGATGCTTTCTGCCTGCATAATCCCTGTCCCGGCCCTCCTGTCATTTCTTCACGCGGATCTCGACGACGCTGGCCGCAGGAAGTGTCACCTTGAGGCGCCTTCCTTCCACGAGCACTCCTTTCAGCTCCTCTTCCTTCACCTTATCCGGTTCCTCAAAGGTGTTATAATCCCGACAGCTTCCTGATGTGACGACACGTGCCTCTTCAACGGTCTTTTCTGTCTCTTCTGTAAATAGGATCTCCAGGTCTCCTGCGTCCTTGTCAGACAGGTTATTCAGAGTGATCGTGATTACACCATCCTTTTCCGACACGGATTCCGTGATCATAGGCACGGCATTCTCTCCTTCACCCACTGTCCCGGCTCCGCTTAGGGAACTCTCAAGAAGCTCGGCACCCTGGTGGTGGCGGTACATATGCATCACATGATAGGTCGGTGTCCTCAGCATCTTCTCTCCGTCTGTCAGGATCACAGACTGAAGCACATTGACCATCTGGGCGATGCAGGCCAGCTTCACGCGGTCGCAGTGCTTATTAAAAATGTTCAGGGTAATTCCCGCGACAAGGGCGTCGCGCATGCTGTTCTGCTGATACAGGAAGCCCGGATTCGTGCCCGGCTCCACATCGAACCAGTTCCCCCACTCGTCCACAGCCATTCCGATCTTTTTCTCGGGATCATATTGATCCATAATTGCCGAATGCCTGCTGACAAGCGTATCCATAAAAAGCGCTTTCCGCAGTGTCTTATACCACTCATTCCCGTCAAATTCCGTGGCACTCCCTTTGTGCTCCCACGTGTCTCCGGTGACAGTGTAGTAATGCAGGGACAGCAGGTCCATGAAACCGTGGGATCCCTTCGGCGTGTGGCGGAAGCAGGTCTTCATCACGCCTTCGGTCCACTCATAATCGTCATCATTCGCTCCGCAGCACACCTTTTGAATCGGCTTTTCTGCGTCGTAATTGCGGACAAAGGTCTGATAGCGGCGGTACTCATTTCCATAATACTCAGGCGTCATATTGCCTCCGCAGCCCCAGTTCTCATTGCCGACGCCGAAGTAGTCCACGGTCCAGGGCTCCGCATGCCCGTTTTCTTTCCGCAGGTCCGCCATCGGAGAGACATCGCTGAAGGTCATGTATTCGACCCATTCACTCATCTCCTGCACTGTCCCGCTGCCCAGGTTCCCGTTGATGTAGGTCTTGCAGCCGATCTGGCGGCAGAGCTCCATGAACTCATGAGTGCCGAAGCTGTTGTCCTCAACAACCCCGCCCCAGTTGGTATTGATGATCTTCTTTCTTGACTCCTTCGGGCCTATGCCGTCCTTCCAGTGATATTCGTCCGCAAAGCATCCGCCCGGCCAGCGCAGCACAGGCACCTGCAGCTCCTTCAATGCTTCGACGACATCTGTCCTCATGCCGTTCACATTCGGGATCTCCGAGTTCTCTCCGACATATAATCCTTCATAGATGCATCTCCCCAGATGCTCGGAAAAATGTCCGTAGATCTCAGGTGCTATGGTTCCCAGTTTCTTATTCTCGTTGATCACCAGAGTTGCCATTGTATTCCTCCTTATCGCAGTTCTCGCTGATGAAGCTGTTGCAGGATGCGGCACATATCCCAAATGTTCAGAGTGAAAGATGCGGCAGAACCTGATTGCAGATTGGCCGCAAAGAGTAACTTTTTACAATTATATGATACGCTTTTTTAATGCCTGTGTCTATCACGGGGACGGCTCAAACGCTGTCCCGTTTAACACAATTGCTTCCATCCTTGTGATGTGCTATAGTGAGTGTACATTTTTATAAAGGTGTGCGGTGCCGGCGTGCGGGATCTGTATCCCGTGCAATGGGTAAAAGGGAAACAGGTGCAAGACCTGTGCGAACTCGTCACTGTAAGTGCGGAGTGAGAGCGTCGATCCTCATGGAGTCACTGGGGCAGCCCGGGAAGACAGATGCTCTCATGCTGAGGCACGAGCCAGGAAACCTGCCGCAGGACCGGTACAGGATGAAGATCCGGATCACGAGTCATTGATCGTACCATTTCGGCAGGGCACATTGCCTTGTGCTCTTTTTGTGTACAGAAAAAGGCTCTCTTCGGATCGGAAGAGAGCCTTTTTAAGCTGCAAGAAACGCAGCAAAAGGAGAAAGGGGAAGAGATGAAGAAAAATCTATTAATCATGCTTCTCACAGGAGCGACAGCAATTGCCGTCCTCACTGGCTACGGGAAGACAGAGACATCGGCGGGGATCAGGACTCAATCCGAATCACAAGATGTACAGGCGGACGATGAAGCAAGAGCGGCGGAGGCAGCTGCCCTGATTGATGCCATCTACGTACAGAAATGGACCGAAGACACCGACCGGAAGTGTGCAGAGGCGAAAAGTGCCTGGGACGCACTGACAGACAGCCAGAAGGAGCTTGTCGAAGGCGAATTCGCGGATCCTGATTACTTTGGCAGGGACACTGGGGATGCATCTGCGGATGACCCGCTCAACAGTGACGGCATAGGTGAAAATGAGATCCTGGTCGTGAGCTTCGGAACCTCCTTTAACGACAGCCGTGCGCAGGATATCGGCGGGATCGAGAAGGCCATAGAGGCCGCCTATCCCGACTGGTCCGTCCGCAGGGCCTTCACCGCCCAGATCATTCTCAACCACGTGCTGGCAAGAGACGGTGAAAGAATCGACAATGTGCAGCAGGCTCTGGACCGCGCTGCTAAAAACGGCGTCAGGAATCTGCTGGTCCAACCCACACATCTGATGCACGGCGCCGAATACGATGAGCTCATGGAAGCCCTGGAGCAGTACGCCGATCAATTTGAAACGCTTGCAGTCGCGCAGCCCCTGCTCGGTGAAGTCGGTGCGGATGCCTCCGTGATCAACGAGGACAAGCAGGCCGTTGCGACAGCGATCACAGCGGAGGCCGCAGAAGAGGCAGGGTATGACAGTATGCTCTCCGCTGCAGAGGACGGCACGGCATTCGTGTTCCTGGGGCACGGCACCGCACATACGGCCAAGGTCAGCTACAGCCAGATGGCATCCCAGATGGAAGCGCTCGGTTATGAAAATGCTTTCGTGGGCACAGTCGAGGGAGAACCGGAGGAGACCTCCTGTGAGAACGTGATTGAGAAAGTGGCGGAAGCCGGCTATACAAATGTTGTGCTCCGGCCCATGATGGTAGTCGCCGGGGACCATGCCAACAACGATATGGCAGGGGACGACAGCGATTCCTGGAAGAGCATGTTTGCATCTTCCGGCATGTTCGACAAGGTGGACTGCCAGATCGAAGGGCTTGGCAGGATTGAAGAGATTCAGGATCTGTACGTGGCACATACTGCGGATGCAATAAAGACTCTTGGCGCGGCTGATGAAGCAGCTCAGACGAACAAAGCGGATGCAGCGGACGGCACGTATAAGGCAATGTTCATAACCGACAGTTCCATGTTCAAGGTGAACGAGGCGATGGACGGAATGGGCACGCTCACAGTAAAGGACGGAGAGATGACGATCCATATCAGTCTTCCCTCCCAGAATATTGTCAACCTGTACCCGGGACTTGCTGAAGATGCGCAGAAAGACGGGGCTGTCCTCCTTGAGCCCACGAAAGATGAAGTTACCTACGCAGACGGATATTCAGAAACGGTCAACGGATTTGACGTCCCTGTCCCTGCACTGGATGAGGAATTCGATCTTGCACTTCTCGGAACAAAAGGAAAATGGTATGACCACAAGGTCATGGTTGCTTCTCCGGAAGAATAAGAATCTATGAAAAAAACGCACATCCTTACGATCATCAGACAGATTCTCGCGGTGCTCCTGTGCACCGCATTCGCAGTCTTTTGTTCTTCGCAGAGAGCATCCTCGGCCCCTGCGGAGAGCTTCTTTGTGGATATTTCCATGAGCGGGGGCTCGGGCAAAGCGAAGATCCTGTCCCCGGTGGAGATCCTCAGGACAGAGGAAGGCATGACAGCCGCTCTGGTCTGGAGCAGCGAGAACTACGACTACATGATCGTCGGCGGCGTCCGCTACGACAACGAGAATGCCGGAGGCAAGTCCACCTTTCATATCCCCGTCGGGACATTGGATGAGCCTCTCGCCGTCATCGCGGATACTGTGGCCACGAGCACCCCACATGAAATTGAATATGTGATCACATGGGGAGACCTGCGGGAGAATCCGCTTACTCAGTCCGGGACGATTGAGACCCCGGAAGAAGCAGAGCCCGGGCCGTCTTCGGATGGCACTAAGGAGACAGAGGCCGCCCTGAAAGAAGCGCTGGAGCAAGCGGGACTCTCCCCCACCGGCACCCTCTTGCTGCAATATGCCGCCGGTTTTGCAGTCACTTATTACGGAGACTATGCCTCCATCCGCATTCCCGGCAGCGGAATGTATCTTCTCGTCCCGGAGGGAGCGGACGTCCCCGCAGGCCTTCCGGATGAAATCGTCCTTCTGAAGAAGCCATTGATAAATACTTATCTGGTCTCGACGTCGGCAATGGATCTGGTCAACTGCTGCGGGGCCCTCTCCGCCATACGTCTCTCCGGCACAAAAGCCACTGATTGGTATATCCCCGAGGCAAGGGAGGCCATGGAGAAGGGAGCGGTCCTCTATGCCGGCAAATACAGTGCGCCGGACTACGAGAGAATCCTTGGCGAAGGCTGCCGGCTGGCCATCGAGAACACCATGATCTACCACGAGCCGGCCGCCAAGGCGAAGCTTGAAGAACTGGGAATCCCGGTTCTGGTCGAGACCTCCAGCTACGAACCGCATCCCCTGGGAAGGCTCGAATGGGTCAAGCTCTACGGCCTCCTCTTTGATCATCCGGATGAGGCGCAGCAAGTATTTGAAACAGAAGCGGAACACTTCCTGAAGCTCTCAGAGAATCCGGAGGATACCGGATTAAAGGCCGCATTTTTTCACATCACGGGCGGAGGTCTGATCAACGTCCGAAAGCCCGGGGATTATATCACCTCGATGATCCGGATGGCGGGAGGTCATTACGCCCTTGAAAATGCCGGCGAGGGAAGCAGTGCACTGTCATCCATGAACATGCAGATGGAGGATTTCTACGCCCAGGCAAGGGATGCGGATCTTCTGATCTACAACAGTACGATCGGAGGCGAGATCGGGTCTGTTGCAGAATTAACCCGCAGGAATCCCCTATTTGCGGATTTCAAGGCGGTCCGGGAAGGCCAGGTGTACTGCACGGAGCGGAGTCTCTTCCAGGAGATCAGCAAGATGGCGGATTTCCTGCAGGATCTCCATGACATCTTTCATCACCTGGACCGGGAATACACCTTTATCAACAGATTGGAATGAGTGGATGAACGCAAGACGTTTTGCTTACTTTTGCGGAGCGATGCTTCTGCTGATTGCGGCACTCACATGGGTGAGTGCCGCAACAGGGAGTGTTGCGATCGCTCCGGGAGAGATCCTGGGGATTCTGAGCGGCCGCCCCGGCGATCCCATGAACGAGAGCATTTTGTTCTCCATCCGGCTTCCCAGGACTGTCTCGGCGATCCTGCTGGGCGGAGCTCTCTCCCTCTCCGGGTATCTCCTTCAGAGTTTTTTCGGCAATCCGATTGTGGGACCTTTTGTTCTCGGAATCTCTTCCGGTGCGAAGCTGACCGTAGCATTCGCGATGATCTTCTTTCTCTCCCGGGGCCGCGAGATCGGCCTCTTCGGCATGGTCGCATCTGCCTTTGCGGGGTCTATGCTCGTCATGAGCTTCGTCCTCGCCATCTCTGCCCGCGTAAGGAGCATGAGTGTCCTGGTGGTCTGCGGGATCATGACGGGCTATATCTGTTCGGCAGTCACAGATTTTGTCGTCACCTTCGCGGAGGATTCCAATATCGTGAATCTCCACAACTGGTCTATGGGGAGCCTGTCCGGAATCAACTGGAGAGAGATCCGGGTGATCCTCATCATTGTGGGACTGTGCCTGCTTCTGTCTGTCTTTTTGGTCAAGCCCATGGGGGCCTACCGGCTGGGGGAGGCCTATGCCCAGGGAGCAGGGATCAATCTGAAGCTTTTCCGGGGAATGCTGATCCTCATTTCCAGCCTGCTGGCTTCCTGTGTGACCGCGTTCGCGGGACCGGTCTCCTTCGTGGGCATCGCAGTGCCCCACCTGGCGCGCACGGCTTTGAAGACAGATGCCCCTGCGGCGATGCTCCCCGCCAGTTTTCTGTGCGGCGCCGCCGTAACCCTGTTCTGTGATACAATAGCAAGAACTGTGTTTGCCCCGGCAGAGATCAGCATCAGCTCCGTGACGGCCGTATTCCTTGTTCCGGTGGTCATCGTCATGCTGCTGCGCCAAAGAGGCCGGAAGGAGGACGGAATATGACGGAAGAGCTCCGGGGGATCCGTACCGAACACCTGAGCATAGGCTACGACCGGGAGCTGATCCGGGACATCTGCCTGGAGGCACTGCCCGGAAGGATTGTCACCCTGATCGGCCCGAACGGAAGCGGCAAATCCACACTCCTGAAGACGCTCACAGGAGAGCTTGCGGCAAAGAGCGGCCTTGTCTATCTGGACGGCAAGGACAGAAATCTCCTGAGTGCCAATGAGACAGCAAAGCGGTTGTCGATGGTCATGACCCACCGCGTGCGGCCGGAATGGATGACCTGCCGGGAAGTAATCGAGCTCGGCAGATATCCCTATACCGGAAGATTGGGGATCCTGTCTGCCAGGGACAAGGAGATCGTCCGCAAGGCAATCACCTGGGCGGATGCGGAAGAGATTGCAGACTCCCGTTATCAGCAGATCAGCGACGGCCAGAGACAGCGCGTGCTGCTCGCTTCCGCAATCTGCAGGCAGCCGCAGATCCTGATCCTCGACGAGCCCACATCCTATCTCGATATCCGCTACAAGCTGGATATCCTGGGAAGAATCCGGACGCTCGCGCGGGAGCAGAACATGGCAGTGCTGATGTCACTGCACGAGCTGGAGACCGCCCGGCTTATCTCGGACTATGTGGTGGCTCTCGGAGAGGGAAAAGTGCTCAAGATGGGCAGCCCCGGCGAGGTCTTCCGGGAAGCCTTCATCCGGAAGCTGTATCACATAGAGGGCATGGACACTGCTCTTCTGGGAGAAGCTCCCTGGTTTCCGGCAGATGCGGCCGGCCGCGAAGGCAGCGCTGAAATGGCGGATGCTGCGGGCAGCATGGCGGCGGCATCTCCGATAGGACCGGCCCGCCGGTGCAAAGTGATCATGATCCAGGGAACAATGTCAAATGCAGGAAAAAGTGTGATCGCTGCGGGCCTGTGCCGGATCTTTCACCAGGATGGTTACCGGGTGGCTCCTTTTAAATCCCAGAATATGGCCCTCAATTCCTGTGTCACGGAAGAAGGACTGGAGATGGGCAGGGCGCAGGTCATGCAGGCCGAGTGCGCATGCACCGCGCCGAGAGTGTGTATGAACCCGATCCTACTCAAACCGACGGACGACCGCGCATCCCAGGTCATCGTAAACGGCAAAGTGGCAGGAACGATGCAGGCCGCAGAGTATTTCAAGCGCAAAAAAGAATTTCTTCCGGAGATCCTCAGCGCCTTTGAGCAGTTGTCGGAAGAAAATGACATCATTGTCGCAGAAGGTGCGGGCTCTCCTGTCGAAATGAACCTGAAGGAGGATGACATCGTCAACATGGGCCTTGCGGAGCTCCTTGATGCGCCGGTGCTCCTGGTCGGGGATATCGACCGGGGAGGCATCTTTCCACAGCTTTTGGGGACGCTTGATCTCCTGACACCTGAAGAGCGGAACAGAGTGAAAGGGTTGATTGTAAATAAATTCCGGGGAGACGCAGCGCTCTTTGAAGGCGGTCTCCGCATCCTTGAAGAGCGGGGCAGGACGGACGTCATCGGTCTCGTCCCCTGGCTGGACGTTCATCTGGATGACGAAGACTCCCTGTCGCATCGCTTTCGGAGCAGCGCCCCCTCCGAGATCGATCTCGCGGTGATCCGCTTCCCGCACATCTCGAATTTCACGGATTTTGACACCTTTGAGCAATTGCCCGAAGTCTCCGTGCGCTACATCTCCTCGCCGGAGGAGCTCCTCTCTCCGGATCTGATCCTTCTTCCGGGCTCCAAGAATACCATCGGAGACCTGAGATGGCTGAAGGAATGCGGCCTTGCGGAAGCCGTCCGTAAGAAGGGACGCGAGGGAACCGCTGTCCTCGGGATCTGCGGCGGCTATCAGATGCTGGGACGCTGTGTGTCGGATCCGGAGCACACAGAGTGCGGGGGATGGGAAGAAGGACTGGGACTGTTGCCCGCGGAAACGGTCCTTGACAGATGCAAGGTCACAAGCGTCTTTCACGGCAGGGTCGAGGAAGCGACCGGCATTCTGGGAAAGCTTAGCGGAAAGAGTATAGAGGGATACGAGATCCACATGGGGAGGACGGCAGTCGATGAAGGGGCGCACATGTTCACTTCCGGGGGAAGCGGCTGCTGCAGCGGCAATGTATACGGCACATATATCCACGGTCTCTTTGACAAGAAGGACTTCCTCGAAGCGCTGGTCTGTGCTCTCTCCGAAGCGAAGGGAGCGCGGATCCGCACAGGGCAGCTCATGGATTATGCGGCATATAAAGAGACCCAATACGATCTGCTGGCAGATCATCTGCGGCGGCACCTCAATATGGAAAAAATCTATCAGATCATGGGAATAAAGCAATGACTAGAGAGGAACTTTTTTCGGCCGCGATTCCCGCACCGGATGCGGCCGCCTGCAGAAGGGCAAAAGCACACTGGGACAGGATCGCCAAGCCCATAGACGGCCTGGGGCGCCTGGAGGAGATGATCTGCAGGATCGCCGCTATTGAGCGGCAGGACATCCCGGACATCCGCAAGAAGGGACTTCTTCTCATGTGTGCAGACAACGGCGTGACCGAAGAAGGCATCTCACAGACATCCCAGAGTGTGACCCTCGAAGTGGCCCGCCTGATGGGAGAGGGAAGGAGCAGCGTCGGAATCCTGACAAGCCGCTGCCCGCCCGCAATCTATGCAGTGGATATAGGGATCAGGTCCGATGAGACTCCGGAGGGTGTGCTGGATCGAAAAGTGCGCAAAGGAACAGCAAATATCCTGACCGGCCCGGCCATGACGGAGCAGGAATGCCTGCAAGCCGTCTCTGCAGGCATGGAGATCGTGCGGATGAGCCGGGAGGATGGCTGCAGGATCCTGGCCACCGGGGAGATGGGGATCGGGAACACCACTACGAGCGCGGCCCTGCTCTGCGCCCTGACAGGCCTTGCCCCCGCTGATGTTACGGGAAGAGGTGCGGGACTTACGGATGAGGGGCTTGCCCACAAGACCCGCGTAGTGGAGAAGGCCTTATCTCTGCATCTTGGGGAAATGGGCATTTCCCGGGCTGTCTCTCCCGCCGGGACACTGGAGGCACTGCGCAGATTGGGAGGCCTCGATATTGCCGGCCTTACCGGCGCCTTTATCGGAGCTGCGTCTCTTGAAATTCCCATCGTCATCGACGGATTGATCAGTGCCGTGGCGGCACTTGCGGCGGAACAGATCGCTCCCGGATGCAGGGAATACATGCTCGCCTCCCACAGAGGAAGGGAGAGAGGCGTCATAGAGGCGCTCAGGAAGCTGGAGCTGTATCCCGTGATCGATGCGGATCTGGCCCTGGGGGAGGGATCCGGTGCGGTCCTGCTCTTCCCCATGCTCGATATGGCGATGTCACTCTATACGTCCGGAACCCTCTTCCGGGAGACGAAGATCGAGACTTACCGGAGGTTCGGTTCATGATGACCCTGGTCATAGGAAGCAGCAACAGCGGAAAATCCTCCCTGGCGGAACAGCTCTGCCTGGAGACCGGCGATGAGAGGCGGTACTACCTGGCGACCATGCAGGTGCTCGGCCCCGAAGGTGAAGCGCGGGTGCAGCGGCACCGGGCTATGCGCGAAGGCAAGGGGTTTGTGACGCTGGAGCGGCCGCTCTTAGTGGACAGAGCCATCCTTGAAATGGAGGATCCGGAGCACTGCACGGTCCTGTTGGAATGCGTAGCGAATCTGGTGGGAAACACAATGCATGAAGCTGCTTCCATTTTCCTAAAAGAAGCGCATGAAGAGGCCGCGGAAGCGCGCTTTGCAGATCGCGTGACCGCAGAGCTTGTGCAGCTGTCCGCGGGAGTCCATCATCTCATCGCCGTGACGGATGAGTACCCGGCAGAAAGCCCGGATTATGATGCGGAGACAAGGCAGTATGTCCGGCTGCTCGCTCTTGTGAATGAGCGGCTAAAGAAGACAGCCGACCGCGTGCTGCTCGTCAGCGGCAGTAGCGAAGACCGGAAAGGAGGAGGGCCCAAGTGAGAATCATCCGATGGATGGCGGCAGCCTTCTCCCTGTACAGCAGGATTCCCATGCCGCATTTTACCTGGAGAGAAGACGACACGGCGCACAGCATCCTCTTCCTGCCGCTGATCGGCGCAGTGATCGGAGGCCTGGTCTTCTGGATCAATGTCCCTGCGAGGCTGCCTCTCGGATGGGGCGCGCTGCCTGCCGCGGTGCGCGTGCTGCTGACCCTCCTCGTCCCCATCCTGGTGACCGGAGGCTTTCATCTCGACGGGTTTATGGATACGGAAGACGCTCTGCGCTCTTACGGCAGCAGGGAGAAGAAGCTGGAGATCCTGAAGGACCCGCACATCGGGGCTTTTGCCGTCATCGGTCTCATCCGGGTCCTGCTGATATTTGCAGCGGGGGTGACATCTCTCCTTATGGATCCGCACACGGATCTCCGTGTGCTCGGCATCTTCAGCGCTGTCTTTGTGACAGCCAGATGTCTAAGCGGACTGACTTCGCTTATGATGAAGAAAGCGAAAAAAGATGGTATGCTGTACGAGGAGACGAAGGGAAAGAGCAGGGGCATGCTTCTCTTCCTGGCCGCAGAGCTGGGCGCTTCGATCCTCTTCATGCTGCTTCTTCATCCGGTCCGGGGAGGCTTCGCGTGTCTTGCATTCGCAGTGTATACGGCATATTACTGCGGTCAGATGCGCAGGGCCTTTGGCGGTGTCACCGGGGATACGGCAGGGTATTTCCTGACCTCGGCAGAGGCAGCAGCCACTGCGGCGCTGGCCATATCCTCTCTGTTTCCTTATGTATAGCCGCAGACGAAATGATCTGCAATGCAGAAGCTTTTCATTTTCCCAGAGGTAAATACAGTATGTCGCGAAAGCTTGTATATCTGCTCCGGCACGGTTTCACTTCCGGCAACCTGGAGAGGCGCTATTTAGGGCGAAGGACAGACGAACCCCTTCTTGAGCAAAGCATACCGGAGGCGAAAAAAGCCGCCGAAGCACTCCTTGAGCAGCTGCATGTAAGCAGGCCCCGTGCACTGCGGCTGTGCTCAAGTCCCATGAAACGCGCGAGACAGACCGCAGAAGCCATGGCCGCAACATGGCGGGAACAAGGATTTTGCAGTCCGGACCCTGCGGACATCCATTTGATCGATGATCTCGCGGAGATCGACTTTGGTGATTTTGAAGGAAAGACCTACAAAGAGCTGCTTTGCGACCCCCGCTATCAGGATTGGGTCGATGCCGCCGGCACCACGGCATTTCCCGGCGGAGAGAGCAGGGAAGCGTTCACGGAGCGTTCCTTCCGGGGCTTCCTGGAAGCTCTCGGGGATCCGGAGCAGGAAGAGACGGTGCTCATCGTCTGTCACGGCGGAAACATCATGGCGGTTCTGAGCCGCCTGACCGGTGAGGATTACTATGCTTTTATGGCGGAGCCCCTTGGAGGATACCGCCTGGATCTGGAGATGGAGGATGAAAGGATATCTGCTCTCACATACAAGCGCATTGCTTGCGGGGATCCTGCTGGATTGGATCATCGGTGATCCCCACAGTCTTCCGCATCCGGTCCGGGCCATCGGAAAGCTGATCCTGTATCTGGAAGAAAGACTATTGGGAAATGCCGCAAGAAGCGAAGCACAGAGGGATCCCAAAGAGGAGCGCAGACGGGGAACACTCCTCTGGATTCTGGTCATCCTTGCAACGGCCACCGTCACATTTGCCCTGATGGCAGCTGCAGGCCGCATCCATCCCCTGGTGTGCTTTCTTGTGGAGACGGTCCTGAGCTGCTATATCCTGGCAGCAGGGAGTCTTTGCCGGGAGAGTCTCCTTGTCGTGAAGGCACTTGAAGCAGACGGCATCGAAGCTGCAAGGTCGGCGCTCTCGATGATTGTCGGAAGAGATACGGCGGAGCTTACGCGCAAAGAGGTCCTGATGGCCGCAGTCGAGACCGTAGCGGAGAACACGAGCGACGGCGTCATCGCCCCGCTGCTCTTTACGGCCCTCGGAGGACCCGTCCTCGGCTTCGTCTACAAAGCGGTCAATACGATGGATTCCATGCTGGGCTACCGGAACGAGCGGTATGAGCATTTCGGAAAGACAGCGGCCCGGATGGATGACATCTTCAACTTCCTGCCCTCCAGGTGCAGCGCGCTCCTCATGATCCTCGCTGCTTTTATCGCCGCTTTGTTCTCTGATGCCTTTGACGGAAAAAGAGCCTTTCGGATCTGGATAAGAGACAGACGCCGCCACCTCTCTCCCAATTCCGCACAGACAGAGAGCGTCTGCGCCGGAGCTCTGGGACTTCAGATGGGAGGGACGCATCTCTATGGCGGTATTCCCGTAGAGAAGCCGACGATCGGTGACCGCATCCGCGAGATCCGCAAGGAGGATGTCGCAAGGGCAAACATACTGATGGCTGTCACGGAACTGCTCCTTGCAGGCGGAATCGCAGGGATCAGTGTCCTGCTCATGGTGATCCTGTAACGGATCCTATGAGAAATTGTTATCGTGGAAATGGATACCGGATCAGGATGTGCTGCCGATCGCGGAGAGTAAGCTTAAGATGGAACATGGCGGAGATATTTACAGAAAACAAGTGGATCTGGACTTTTCGGTGAACCTGAATCCACTCGGAACACCGGAGAGCATCCTTCGTGCAGTCAGGAATTCGGCAGAGCATCTGTCTGTCTATCCGGATCCTGCACAAGACGCGGTGCGGCGGGCCATCGCTTCCTTCGAGGGCATATCCGTCGATGCGGTCATCGCAGGAAGCGGTGCCTCTGAACTGCTCCTTGCCGTCGTCAGGGCAGTCCGGCCGCAGCGGGCCCTCCTCTTTGAACCGGCATTTACCGGATACACACATGGATTGAAAGCCGCAAGGTGCCGGATTCACCGCGCGATCCTTCGCGCCTCTGACGGCTTCCGGATGCAGGAAGATGCCCTTACAAAGCTGTCAGAATTTCTAAGGAAGCGCGGCAGCGGGATTTCCGGCGGGCAGGATCTGCTCATCCTCTGCGACCCGGCCAACCCCACGGGCAGGAGCATCGATGAGAGGGTTCTGCTGACGCTTCTGGATCAGACGCAGAGACTTGGAGTCCCGGTGCTTCTGGACGAGAGTTTTTTCCTCCTGTCAGACAAGGCTGAGCTGGTCAGGAGAGACAGGAGCCGGAGGCTCATTGAGGCCTATGAGCATTTGTTCCTCCTCCGCTCCCTTACGAAGATCTTCGCCATGCCGGGGATCCGCGCGGGATATGTGCTCTCCGCTCCGAAGAACATAGCAGCGCTCAAGGCCCAGCTTCCCGAATGGAACATCGCGGCCCCGGCGGAAGCCGCCATCACCGAGGGCTGCCGCGTGCTTGCGGAGACAGACTTTTCCGAGAAGTCGCGGGTGTACGTCCGTGAGGAGCGGGAGTATCTGGCAGAGAAGCTGCAGCAGGCGGGATTGACCGTCCAAAGAGGCGAGGCTCCGTACTTGCTGCTTCACGGCCCCGGAACCCTCGGGCAGGAGCTTCTCGACCGGAGAATTCTGATCCGGGACTGCAGCGGCTTTCCGGGACTTGGCAGAGGATGGTTCCGGATTGCCGTCAGAGACCACACATCGAATGAAACACTGATCAAAGTGATCCGGGAAATAACAGAGGAAGAAACATGAACTACGAAGCGGTGAAGCCCGAGGAGATCGAGAAGAGAAGCTTTGCGGTCATTTCAGAAGAACTGTCCGAAGCCGGAATCATTTTGGACAAGCGGTATGCGCCCGTGATCCTCCGCTGCATCCACGCATCGGCTGATTTTGAATATGCTGCAAGCCTGAGCTTCTCGGAAAATGCTGTGGAGGTCATGCAGCAGCTTATCCGCGAAGGCGCGGAGATCGTCACGGATACCCGCATGGCCATGGCCGGGATCAATGCGAAGCGTCTCTTAGCCTACGGCGGAAAAGTACATTGCTTTATGGCAGAGGAAGACGTTGCGAAGGAAGCCCGCGCACGCGGTGTGACCCGCGCAGCGGTCTCCATGGAGCGGGCAGCGGCCCTTGAGAACAAGCTCATCTTTGCCATCGGAAATGCCCCGACCGCTTTGATCCGGCTGCATGAGCTGATGGAGGAGGGGCAATACACTCCTGCCTTTGTCATCGGTGTGCCTGTGGGCTTTGTGAACGTGGTCTGGGCGAAAGAGCTTTTCCTCGGCGGACCGGTCCCTTATATAATCAACTGCGGCAGAAAAGGAGGCAGCAGTATCGCAGCTGCCATTTGCAACGCAGTGCTTTATGGAATGTCATGAGAAAAGGATTTACAAGCGGGAGCTGTGCAGCCGCAGCGAGCAAGGCGGCAGCCTGGATGCTTCTGAGCGGAAGAAGAAAAGAGACGATCGAGATTGAGACGCCGGCAGGGGTAAAGTATGCCCCTGCGCTGGAAGACATCCGCATCGGGGAAGACTATGTCCGCTGCGCCGTGCGCAAGGACGCGGGAGACGACCCGGATATTACAAATGGAATCCTGATCTGCTCCGAGGTCCGCTATGCGGACAGCGGAAAGGGACCGATCACGATCGAAGGAGGCCGCGGTGTCGGAAGAGTGACGCGGCCAGGGCTCAATCAGAGTGTCGGCAGTGCGGCGATCAATTCCGTACCGAGGCAGATGATCGAGAAGGAGCTCCGCGAGGTCATGGATCTCTTTGACTACTGTGGGGGACTTCGAGTAGAGATCTCTGTCCCCGAGGGAGAGGCGCTCGCAAAAAAGACCTTTAACCCAAGGCTCGGAATCGAGGGCGGGATCTCCATCATCGGCACCACGGGGATCGTGGAGCCGATGAGCACCCGCGCAGTCCTTGAGACAATCCGTCTGGAGCTGCAGCAGAAGAGAGCGCTGGGATACCCGGTCGCTGTTGTCTCGCCGGGCAACTATGGATTGGTTTTTATGAGAGAGCACTATCATTACGATCTTGACCGCGCTGTCAAATGCTCCAACTATATCGGTGAGACCATCGATCTGGCGGCAGAGGCCGGCTTCTCCGGCCTTCTCCTCTGTGGACATGTGGGGAAGCTCGTGAAACTGGCCGGGGGCATCATGAACACGCACTCGAAAGAAGCAGACTGCCGCATGGAGCTGATGGCGGCCGCTGCCGCAAGATGCGGAGCCTCCGGGGACACGGTCCGCCGAATATTAAGCTGTGTATCGACTGAGGAAGTCTGCGGGATCTATCAGGAGGCAGGGCTCCTTCATGCCTGTTTTTCCTGCCTTCTTGACAAGATCTGTTTCTATCTGGACAAGCGGGCCGCCGGGCATCTGGAGACAGGCTGTATCGTCTATGCGAACGCATACGGCCTTCTGGGAGAGACCAGGAACGCCAAGGCGCTTTTGAACAGGGCATTTCTGTCGGAAAAGAGGACCTCCGGACAGCCGGAAGACCGGTCAGTAAAGAGATGAAGAAGATTGCAATCTGTTTTTCCCATAGAGGACAAGAAATCATTGAGCGCATCAATCGCGCAAGTGCAGCCCGCGGCGTAGATGGCCTGCTGCCTTTTTTCAAATGGGAGAGCCCGGAGGAGCCGCCGGGCTTCACCCGGGTGGCCGATTCCCTGCGCACGTGGACGAAGCAGCATTTTCAAGCGGGCAATGCCCTGATCTTCGTCGGTGCCGCCGGAATCGCGGTGCGGGCTCTGTCAGGCCTCCCCTCCGACAAATTCTCAGACAGCCCTGTCCTTGTCATCGACGACAATGGAAGCTTTGTGATCCCCCTTCTTTCCGGCCACGCAGGCGGGGCCAACAAGCTGGCTGTCATACTGGCTGAGCTTCTTCATGCAATTCCCGTGATCACCACATCCACCGATGTGAACCGCACCTTCTCCGCCGACACCTTCGCTGCAGAAGAGCGCCTTACAATCGTGAACCGCGAAGCTGTCAAACAAGTATCTGCCAAAGCCGTCGAGGGCAAGAGCGTGACGATCTCCGTGAAGCATTATCCTCCGGACAGGCCTGTGGACGTGATCGTCGCCGACGAGACAGATGCGGAATATACGCTGCTCATGAAGCCGAAGCGCTATACCGTGGGACTCGGCATGAAAAAAGGCAGGGATCCTGAGGCTCTGGAAGCATTTGTCCTCCGTACGCTCTCCGAAGCCGGACTGTCCGCCGAAGACGTGTACGCGCTCTGCACGCTGGATCTTAAGGAGAAGGAGCCGGCCATCGTATCCCTCCGGGACAAATACCGCATCCCGCTCCTGTCCTTCGACAAAGAGCTTCTGAAAAAAGCGGAGGGGCCGTTTACGGCATCGGACTTTGTTGAGAAGACAGTCGGCGTGGACAATGTCTGCGAGCGGGCCGCTGTGCTGGGTGCGGGTGCGGGCGCCGAACTCATCCTGCACAAGAAGGCTTCCGGCGGAATGACCATCGCAATTGCAAAGCGCAGGTGAAAAGAGATGCAAGAAAAGAACGTAAGGATGGGAAAGATCTATGTAGTGGGGATCGGCCCGGGCGACGAGAAGAATATGACGATCCGTGCAAAAGAGGTCCTGGACGAATGCGAGATCATCGCCGGATACACCGCGTATATTGATCTGGTGCGGGACCGCTATCCCAAGAAGACATTTTTTGAAAATGGCATGCGTAAGGAGCTGCAAAGGTGCCGGGCCTGTGTGGAGATGGCGAAGAGCGGCAAGCTTGTCGCTCTCATCTGCAGCGGCGACGCAGGAATCTACGGCATGGCCTCTCCGCTCCTTGAGGTGGCGGAACAGGAGGGGTTTCACGATGTAGAGATCATTCCCGGAGTGAGCGCAGCCATGAGCGGCGCAGCGCTCCTCGGGGCTCCCCTCGCCCATGATTTCTGTGTCATCAGCCTGAGCGACCTGCTGACTCCCTGGAGCAAGATAGAAACCCGGCTTCTTTGCGCCGCGCAAGGCGATCTGTGTATCGCGATCTACAATCCCGCGAGCCGCAAGCGCCCCGGTCACCTGCAGACAGCCTGTGACATCCTGCTTGCGGTCCTCTCACCGGACACCTGCTGCGGATATGTGCGAAACATCGGGAGGGAAGGCAGCCTGACAAAAACCTGCCGCCTCTCAGAATTGAGGGACCTGCCTGCGGACATGCTGACAACGGTGTACATCGGGAATTCTCAGACGAGGATCCTTAATGGCAGACTGGTCACGCCAAGAGGATATCAGACATGAAGAAGCTCGTGATCTTTTCGGGGACAACAGAAGGAAGACGGCTCTCAGAGCAGCTCATCGAAGCAGGGGTTGCCCATACCGTGTGCGTCGCCAGCGGGTACGGCAGGGACCTGATGCGCGCAGATCCCCTCCTCTCCCTGCACACCGGCCGCATGAATGCAGAGGAAATGACAGCATTTCTTTCTGCCGGGGGATTTGGCGGGGAGGGAACCGTCGTGGATGCCACCCATCCCTATGCGTCAGAAGTGAGCGCCAACATCCGCAAGGCCGCAGACGCTCTGGGCTGCCGTTACATAAGAGTCCTCCGCCGGGAGAGCGAGCTGCCCAAGGAGAAGGTCTCTCTATATGAAAATGCAGCCTCCTGTGCAGCTGCGCTAAATCACTGTCCCGGGAATATCCTGCTGACCACGGGAAGCAAAGAGCTGCATACATTCTGCGGACAGATTTCCGATGAGACCAGGGCGAGGCTCTATGTCCGCGTACTGCCGACGGAAGAAAGCCTCTCTCTTTGTTTGGAAGCCGGGATCGATCCGAAAAAAATCATTGCCATGCACGGCCCCTTCAGTGCGGAGATGAATCTTGCATTGCTGCAGCAATATGAGATCCGGCATCTGGTGACCAAGGAGAGCGGAGAAGCGGGCGGCTTTGGGGACAAGGTCAGAGCAGCATCCCGGGCCGGCGTCTTTCTCCATGTCATTTCCCGTCCTCCTGAAGAAACGGGAATCAGTGTTGAACAGGCCTTGTGTGAGCTTCTCGGAAGTAAGGAAGGCAAAGCTGCAAAGAAAGCAGGGGACCGTTCCGGCCCGGAGGAAGCGGGGATCTGCATCACGCTCGCAGGGATCGGGATGGGCTCACCGGCCGGGATGACAGAGGAAGTAAAGAGGGCCCTTGCGGAAGCGGAGATCGTCTTCGGAGCCCCAAGGCTTCTCCGTGAGCTCCCTTCCGATGTCTGCTTCAGCATGTACCGGCCCTCCGATATCATTCCGGTTCTGGAACGCGTCAGGCCGCGCCGCGCCCTGATCCTCTTCTCGGGGGACTCCGGATTCTACAGCGGCGCGCGCTCAATGCGGGAAGCACTCCTTTCATGGCGGAAAGATCTTGTGATCCGCACGCTTCCCGGGATCTCTTCGGTTTCGGCGCTAGCGGCGAAGGCCGGTGTCAATTATGACGATGCAGCCATCTTCAGTATTCACGGGCGCAAGGATCCGCATGCTCTGCATCAATTGCTGCAGAGCATCCGCTGTCATGCCAGGACCTTTGTGCTTCTGTCCGGCGACGAAGATGTCCGGGATCTCGGCAGCATGCTGCTGGCGCAGAGGAAGGAAGTGCGCATCCTCATCGGGAGCGATCTGTCCAGTGAGAGCGAGAAGATCCTGGAGTTCACTCCCGCCGAGGCAGCTTCCTTTCAGGGGCAGGGGATCCTGACAGCACTGGTTCTCAACGAGACGTATGAGAAGCGCTCCCTTCTGCCGCTTCTGGAAGACGAAGATGTATTGCGGGGTCAGACACCCATGACCAAAGCCAGCGTCCGCCATGAGTGCGTGATCCGGCTCGGGCTTCGGGAAGGCGACGTGGTCTATGACATCGGAAGCGGGACAGGGAGTGTCGCGCTGGAGATCGCTGCACTGGATCCTTCACTGACTGTATACGCTTTTGAAAAGAATGAAAAAGCCTGCGGGCTGATAAGGGAGAACATCCGCCGCCTGCATGCGGGCAATGTAGAAGTGATTGAGGGAGAGGCGCCGGAAGCATTTGCAGATATCAGGACACCGGACCGCGTATTCATCGGAGGAAGCGGGGGAAGGCTCCCGGAGATCCTGGCTGCCCTTCGAGCGAGACGGCACCCCATGCGCTGTGTGCTCACTGCGGTCACCCTGGAGACGATGGCGGAAGCCTCCCGTCTCATCGGGGAGAGCGGCGTGACAGATCTGGAGATGATCCAGCTCCAGAGCAATCCGCTCAGGGAGATCGGCAGGTACCATCTGTTTCAGGCCCAGAATCCGGTTTTGATTGCTTCTTTTACACTTAACAGATCACAGGAACGGTTCCTCTGAGGATAAAATTTATGCATACAGTACATACACCTCGACTGATGGTGGCCGCCGCCTCCAGCGGAAGCGGCAAGACGCTTCTGACTTGCGGACTTCTGGATGCTCTTTCCCGGAGAAAGCCGGCACTCAGAGCATACAAATGCGGACCGGATTACATCGATCCGATGTTTCATCGGCAAGTGCTGGGAATCGAAAGCGGGAATCTGGATCCTTTCTTTTGTGACGCAGAGGATCTGAAGCGAATCCTCGGAGACGGGCGGGGCGCATATTCTGTGATGGAAGGCGTCATGGGCATCTATGACGGGATGTCCGTGGAGAGCATACAGGGATCCTGCTATGACATCGCCGGGATGACGGACACGCCCATCCTCTTAGTGGCCGATGCTTCCGGAGTCGGCAGAACAATCCTCCCGCAGATCCGGGGTATCCTGGAGGATGACAGGAGCCGCCTGATCCGGGGACTCATCCTCAACCGCATCTCCCCATCCTTCTATGAAAAATTAAAGCCCTGTCTGGAGAAAGCGCTTACAGAAGCCGGTTATGGAGACGTACAGCTCCTCGGCGCCATTCCAAAGCTTCGCGGCGCGGAGCTTGAGAGCAGGCACCTCGGCCTCAAGATGCCCTCTGAGATCCCAGGCATACGGGAGAAGCTCCGCCGTCTCGGAGAGGCCATCGAGGAGCACTGCGATCTGGAGGGCATTCTTCAGATCATGGAGCATGCCGGGGACATTACCGTTTCTGATCGCCCGGGACCTGCAGAAGGCAGCCTCCCTCCCAAAGAGGATCGGCCGCTGATCGCAGTGGCCCGCGATGAGGCGTTCTGCTTTCTCTACAAAGAGAATCTCCGGCTCCTTGAGCAGGCCGGAGCCAGAATTGCGTTCTTCTCCCCGCTCCATGACAGAACCATTCCCGAGGACACGGCCGGCCTCCTGCTCGGGGGAGGATATCCCGAGCTTCATCTCAGGGACCTGAGTGCCAACCTGTCCATGCTCGATTCCATCCGCTGTGCGGTCCGGTCGGGCCTTCCCTCCATAGCGGAGTGCGGGGGCTTCATGTATCTTCACCGCTCTGTCAGAGACATTCATGGAGCGGAGTATCCGCTTGTCGGCGTGATCGACGGAGAATGCACAGATACGGGACATCTGGTCCGCTTCGGCTACCTGCAGATCACAAGGGACGCTCATGCTTCAAACTGCGCTTTCGGTGCAGATCTTGCCGGGCTGCGGGGACATGAATTCCATTACTACGAAAGCACGGCCTGCGGGAGCAGCTGCCTTGTGGAAAAGCCCGTTTCCAGACAGCGCTGGAGCTGTATGTTCTGCGGCAGCCGGCGCATGTGGGGGTACCCCCATTTTTACTACGGATCCCATCCCGCCTGGCTTCAAGGATTCGTCAGAGCGGCAAAGGAGTATGGAAATGAAACACTCGGCAAAGTTTTTTGCAAATAAAGACTGTGAATACTATCCCTGCCACAGCAGCGATACAGAGCTCAACTGCTTGTTCTGCTATTGCCCGCTGTACCATATGGACTGTCCGGGGAACTTCATAATGAAAGAAACGGAAAGCGGCGTGATCAAAAGCTGTGTTCACTGTGTCTTTCCGCATGTGCCGGAAAACTATGACAAAGTAATCGCGCTGCTGCGCGAAATGGGTCAGAGGGACGGTTCTTATAGTCGTTAACGAAATTATCTGCTGCGCAGAACCTTTCGTTTTCCCTATATGCAGTTAATCTAAGCAATTGCCTTCGGCAA
>CADCQE010000177.1 GCA_902803505.1 uncultured Lachnospiraceae bacterium
AATGCGCCGGATTTGATCCGGTGAAGTCGTTCATGCGGATGCTTTGATGCTTTGATTTTACCACATTTCCAAGAGAATATGTGAAAAAGATTGAGAGATTGGGAATAAACTGTCAGATAATTGCGGAAAAAATGCCGTTGACGGGAAATTAGAGACACATCTTGTTAAAAAATCGAATAGAAGAAGAGGAAAACGATAAGTTTCCTAAAAATGAACACGATTTTGTGAATGAGAACAAAATCCGTCTGACAGCGCTTTTTTGATTGCTGATACATGTTGGAAATGGTATACTTGAGGCAGGATCATTGTATTTTTATCTGTACAACAGAGGAGGCGCATCTATGATCACCGGGAGCGAAGCGGAAAGTCGCGCCTTGATGATGAACGCCGCAGTCCGCATTGTCGCACAGTATGGATTCGAAGGATTCACAACGAAGAAGTGGGCTTTGGAGGCGGGTGTAGCTGAGGGGTCTCTCTACTACCATTTCAAGAGCAAGAGCGATTTACTCAATGAGACATTTTTCATGATTGACCAGGAGATTACAGCGCTGTATGCGGATGACGAGGTAATCCCGGAAGATCCGGAAGAATTGTCAGCGTTTGTGGAGACACTGTGGGGGCGCTGCTATCATTACCTGCTCGGGAATCCTGAGAAGGCATTGTTTTACCATCGCTTCAGAACCTCCCCCCGATATACGGAGGAGATTCAAAGAATGCAGCTTGAAGAGTACGGCACCAAGATGAAGGTTGTCTTCGAGCTGATGCAGAGGCTCAACGTGAAGAGCATGTCCATAGAGAAGCTTCTGTGCTGCTTCATCATGGACACGACGACCTCCTTTGCCTACCGCGTTGTCACGGGCGGAATTACGCATTCCGCGAAAACGGAGAAGGAAGTGGCCTGCTTTGTGCTGCAGGGCATGCGCTCCCTCTTCAATTCAGAGCGTTCATAAGAGATTGGCCTGATGCAGACATCCCTCGGGAGGTCTGCATTGTTTTTTGAGTCTGAAAGAACCGTCTCCATGACTCACCGGCGTGCATGAGAAGCCTTCCAGGTGCGGATTTCTTTGAGAAAGTCTGCACCGTATTTTATGCCCTTTATGAAAGGCGTGCCTTCCATGAGCAGCAGATCCGGCATGCCCTCCGGGCGGCGCTTCGCCAGGTCGTGGAGTACAGAATCCGGGAGGATTTTGTAGGGGCTGATCTGTCTGTTCCTTGCTATGCGGAGGCGCACTTCGATGAGGGAGCGATAGAGCCCGTGGTCTTCTTCGTTTTCCGGAAATGTCTCCGGACGGCAGCCCCGCCCAAGACAGACGGAGCAGGAGCGGCAGCTGGGAGTCCCGGCGGATTGCTGCATGGAAAGTCCGGGATCATCTGCCGAAAAGTAAGATGTAAAGAAGGAGCGGAGACAGCTCTGGGCACCGCTGTAGCGGCGCATATCGTCCAGCTGCGCAAGGAGCACTTCCCGGAGGGCCCCGGAGGAGGTCTGCTTTATAAAAAAGCGGTTTGCCTTGACGTCCTTGTCACTGTAGAGCAGGATGCAGTCGGAGGGCTTGCCGTCGCGGCCCGCACGCCCGGCTTCCTGGTAATAGTTCTCTACGCTCCCCGGCATCTGGTAGTGGATGACGAAGCGCACGTCCGGCTTATCGATGCCCATTCCGAAGGCGTTCGTGGCGATGATGAGGGGGACGTCTCCGCTGAGCCAGCGCTCCTGTGCTTCGCTCCGCTCCATGGACGACAGCCCTGCGTGATAGCGGAGGGCCGGATATCCGCACAGTGCGAGGCGGCGGGCGAGCGCGTTTACACCTCGGCGGGTCAGGCAGTAGATGATGCCGCAGCAGTCTCTGTATTGGGAGAGGAGTTTTTGCAGCTCTGCCCATTTGTCGGTGGGATGGCGGACTTCATAATAGAGATTCGGCCTGTCAAAGGAAGCCGTGTAGAGAAAGGGGTTCTTAAGGCCAAGCTGCCCGATGATGTCCTCTCTGACCCGGACTGTGGCAGTTGCGGTGTAGGCGGCTACGACGGGGCGCGCAGGGAGCTGGGAGAGAAAATCCCGGATGGCGAGGTAGGCGGGGCGGAACTCATGGCCCCACATGGAGATGCAGTGGGCTTCGTCTACGATGAGGAGCGTGATGTTCACTCTCTGCGAGAAGGCCCGGAAGAAGGGCGTGGTGAGGCGCTCGGGGGAGACGTAGAGGAACTTCAGCGGGGGTCTGGCGCCGCTTTCTGCTGTGCGGCAAAGGTGGGAAGCGGGAGTGTCCGCCGACAGGCTCCGCCTTGCGGCATTTTCCAGGATGTCCTTCTGCTCCCGGATGGACAGCTCTGAGGT
>CADCQE010000178.1 GCA_902803505.1 uncultured Lachnospiraceae bacterium
AAGGGGATATCAGGAAGATCCTCTTGGCGAATGGTTCGATTTATGCCGTGATCGGATTGCCCGCCAACCTGTTTTACAATACCGGGATCCCCACCTGCATCATCGTGCTGAAGAAATACAGAGAGGGACGGGATGTCCTCTTCATTGATGCGTCAAAGCTCTTTGAAAAACAGAAGAAGCAGAACGTGATGAATGAGGAGCATATCGACCTTGTCCTGGAACTGTATAAGAACAGGAAAGACGTGGAGAAGACCGCTCATGTCGCTTCTTTTGAGGAGATCAAAGCAAACGACTTTAATCTGAATATCCCACGCTATGTGGACAGCACCGAGAAAGAGCCGGAGATTGAACTGGGACAACTTACGTCTCGTATGGAAGAGACGAACAGAGCGATCAAGGAAGGGAATGAATCACTTCTTGGCCTGCTCGGGGAGCTGACCTTTAAGAGCGATGATACGAGAAAAGAAATGAAGCGTTTCATCAGCGCACTGAGGGAGGTGTGAGGATGGAGCCGAACATCAGGGTAAAAGGATTTGATGGAGACTGGGAGGAGCGGTCGCTGGGTGAAATCTACACCGAGCGGAATGAGCGTGGGAATGATTCGCTGCAGATCCTTTCTGTTTCTATCCATGACGGCGTGTCCGACGGGGAACTGGACGAGGAAGGACTCGGAAAGGTGGTGCGCCGCAGCGAGGATAAATCCACTTATAAACATGTGTATGAAGGCGATCTGGTTTTCAACATGATGCGTGCCTGGCAGGGCGCGATTGGTGTAGTAAAAACCGAGGGCATGATCAGCCCGGCGTATATATCAGCGATACCAAACGCGAGTATATATCCGCCGTTCATGGATTATGTGCTGAGACGGAAAGAATCAATAGATCAGATCAACAATCTGTCCTATGGAGTGACGGATTTTCGTAAGAGGCTCTATTGGGATTCTTTCGTCAAGGTGAAATGCTATCTTCCATCCGTGGAAGAGCAGAAAAGAATAGCGGATACCTTGGAGAACCTGGACAGGTACATACTGCTCAATCAGAGGCAGTGTGACGATCTCAGAGAACTGAAGAAGTATATGCTTCAGAAGATGTTCCCGAAGGACGGGGAGAAGGTTCCGGAGATAAGGTTTTCTGGATTTGAAGGAGAATGGGAACAACGGAAGCTGGGTGAAATATGTTTAGTGACAATGGGACAGTCTCCGGATGGATCAACATATAGTGAAACACCCTCAGATTATATACTGGTTCAAGGCAATGCCGATCTTAAAGACGGATGGGTATCTCCAAGAATCTGGACAACGCAAAAAACGAAAACCGCAGAAGCCGGTGACATGATCATGAGTGTCCGAGCCCCTGCAGGAGCAATGGGCAAAACCTCTTATAATGTGGTTCTTGGCCGTGGCGTTGCGGGGATAAAAGGCAATGAGTTCATATACCAGTCTCTGATTAAGATGGACGTAGATGGATACTGGAAAAAGCTCGCGGCAGGCTCTACATTTGAATCTATTAATTCAGATGTGGTTAATGGCGCAGAACTATTAGTGCCACAAGATAAAGCCGAACAAAACAGAATCGGAGAATACTTGGCGTCCCTCGACTCCCTCATCACCCACCATCAGCGCAGACACGACACGCTGCTTGAATTCAAAGCCTACCTGCTCCAGAACATGTTTCCCAAGGAGGATTGATCCATGCCTTTGTTGGAACACGAAATAGAAAAACGCCTGATAGACCAGCTCTGCTGCGATGAATCCCAGTGGACGTACCGCCCGGACATCACGACAGAAGACCAGCTATGGGCAAATTTCAAATACATTCTGGAACAGAATAACAAGGCGAGGCTGAACGATACGCCGCTCTCCGAATCTGAATTTGCCAAGATCAAAAATGACCTCTCCCATGCCTCGTTCTATGATGCGGGTAAATGGCTTGTGGGTGAGAACGGGCGTGTGTATGTCCACATCCAGAGGGGCAATGAGCAGATCCATCTTGTTGTCCTGAACAACGAACATATCGCCGGCGGCTCCAGCGTTTATGAGGTCATCAATCAGTACCAGGCATTTAAGACGGAGGAAGATGACCGTGACCGCCGATTTGACGTGACGTTGCTGATCAACGGCATCCCGCTGATCCATATAGAGCTCAAGAACAAGGAACACTCCTACATGGACGCCTACCGCCAGATCAAAAAGTATATCGCGGAAGGCAAGTTCCGGGGGATATTCTCCAATGTGCAGATGTTCGTTGTAAGCAATGCCGTGGACACGAAGTATTTTGCGGCGGCCCGGGATACGGAACTGAACCGCAAATTCATCACTGGATGGCTGGATGCGGAAAACAGGCCGGTCTGCCATTACCTGGACTTTGCCAGGGATGTCCTTAAGATCCCGGAAGCCCACGAGATGGTGGCAAAGTATACCGTGCTGGACAATGAAAAAAGGAAGGTTCTTCTTCTGCGGCCCTATCAGATCCACGCGATTGAGGCCATGCGCTCCGCATCCAAACGCGGTGAGTCCGGCTTCATCTGGCATACCACCGGAAGCGGTAAGACCATGACGTCGTATAAGGCGACGAGGAATCTTCTGATGGATATTCCCGCCATCCAGAAAACGGTCTTCCTGATCGACCGGAAGGATCTGGACACACAGACCACGATGGATTTTCAGTCCTATGCCCTGAACGATACCATCGATGTAGATGAGACGGAATATGTCGGCAGCCTCATAAAGAAGCTTTCGAACAGTGACCGCCAGATGATCGTGACCACGCGGCAGAAGATGCAGATCATGG
>CADCQE010000179.1 GCA_902803505.1 uncultured Lachnospiraceae bacterium
AAAGGGCTACACGGAGAAGCAGTGGGGGAGACCCTGCACGGAGCTGCCGGCCTTCATCATCCGCAGGCTTCCTCTGCGCTTTATCTACGACAACAATTACTTCAACGATGCTTACCAGGGCATTCCGAAGGAGGGCTATACAAAGCTTGTTGAGAAGCTTCTCGAGGGGACGGAGGTGCTCCTGGATACGAATTACAGGGACTTTGCGGCGGGGCATCCCGGGATCGCGCCAAAGCTTGTGTACACCGGCATGATCGACGAGTACTATGATTTCCGCTTCGGCCATCTGGAGTACCGGAGCGTCCGCTTCGAGGATGAGCACCTCGAGACGGAGAATTATCAGGGAAATGCTGTCGTCAATTACACAGAGGCGGAGATTCCCTTTACACGGATCATCGAGCACAAGCACTTTGTGTTCGGGACACAGCCGACCACCATCATCAGCAGGGAGTATCCGAGTGAATGGAAGCCGGGTGTCGAGCCTTATTATCCGATTAACAACGAGCGCAACAATGGGCTCTATGAAAAATACAAGGCTCTCGCTGCAGCCGATGCGAATGTGATCTTCGGCGGAAGACTTGGGACTTACAAGTACTACGACATGGATAAGGTGATTGCTGCCGCCCTGGCGGATGCAAAGAGAGAGCTGTCCGCTTGAGTCGTGTCTGATTCGTAAGACCCTCATGGGCTTAGGACCCGAAGGAGCATGGTATGAATAAGGATGGATTTGTGCTGCATGGAGCAGTCGCTTACTGCAAGGACAAGGACACCCTCATCACTTATGAGGATGCCTATGTGGTCTGTGTGGAAGGAATCTGCAGAGGTGTCTTTGAGACCCTTCCGGAGGAATACGCCGGCCTGCCCTGCGAGGATCTGTGGGATAAGCTGATCATCCCCGGGCTCATCGACCTGCATGTCCACGCCTCCCAGTTCCAGCTGCGCGGAAACGGAATGGACATGGAGCTTCTGGAATGGCTGAATCATTATATCTTTCCAGAGGAAGCGAAGTACTCGGATCTGGAATATGCGGAGCGGGCCTATGATCTCTTCGTAGAGGATCTCTATGTGGGAGGGACGACCAGGGCTGTCGTGTTCGCCACTATTGATCCGGATGCCACCCTGGGCCTCATGGATATGCTGGAGGACACGGGGCTCATCACCTATGTGGGCAAGGTCAACATGGACCGGAATGCCCCGGATTATTATATCGAGACAACGGAAGAATCCCTGGAGCTCACCCGAAACTGGCTGGATGCAGCAGCTGAGTCGGAGTACCGGAATACACGGCCGATTCTCACGCCACGCTTCACACCCACCTGCAGCAGGGAGCTGCTGAAGGGGCTTGGTGCAATTGTGAAGGAGTACGATGTCCCCGTGCAGTCCCATTTGTCGGAGAATCTGGGAGAGATTGAAAGCGTGAAGAAGCTGGAGCCGGACACCGCTTTCTATGCTGAGAGCTACGAGAAGGCAGGGCTGCTAGATCAAAACAGACGGTGCATCATGGCCCACTGCGTCTGGAGCCCCGATGCGGAAGTGGAGCTCCTGAAAAAGTATGGTGTCTTTATCGCCCACAGCCCGGACTCCAACACGAATCTGGGTTCGGGTGTGGCCCCCGTCTCCAGGTATCTGGAGCTCGGCCTTCATGTAGGCCTGGCGAGCGACGTGTCCGGGGGCTCCACGGCCTCGATGTTTGCTGCGATGCGCGCAGCTGTCCAGGCATCGAAGCTCAGATGGCGGCTCTATGATGAGAAGGTCTTGCCGCTCTCCTTCGTGAACGCTTTCTACCTCGCCACGAAAGGCGGAGGCGCATTCTTCGGAAAGGTGGGGAGCTTCGAGGACGGATATGAATTTGATGCGATCGTCATCGACGATGAACCCCTGCGCTCCATGCGTGAAGAGGAGACTATCGCCGAGCGGACGGAGCGGCTCGCCTATCTGGCGGACGACCGCCATGTTGTGGGAAAATATGTCGCCGGGAGGAAGTTGTTCTGACCTGTGCAGTTTACGAAGCGCTAAGAGACGCGATCCTTGAGGATTGCGGTGTCGAAAGGAAGAGAAGATGGAATTTGCCAAGACAAGTAAAGAACTGCGGGCGGAGAAGGAAGAGGAGATCCGCAGAAGGCTCCTCAACTGGCCTGATTGCTTTTACAGGGAGCGGGATCCGGAGGTTCGCCGTTCACTTCTCGATGAGGCGGAGAAGGAGGGGCTCACCCCCGAAGAGAACGGCATCCGCCGCAAGATCTTTGAACTGCGTTATCCGAAGAGCGGATCGGTCAAGGACAATTTCCTGAAGGCCTGGCTGGATCTGCGCTTTGCGTATACCCAGAAGGGCGGCCTGTTTGGCGGCAGGAATCCGAAGAAGGTCACGAAGCCCCTCGATGAGATCGGCTTTGCAGAGCTGGGGGAAGACTCCCTCTATCGCAGCCTGCTCTACCAGGAGCTCTATCACCTGGGAATGCTCTACGCCTCCCTCTGTCTGGAGGACAAGAACTATAAGTCGCTTATTTTCGGACTGGGCTCCCTCTCAGAGCCCAAGCTCAAGTCGAAGATCGGAGCGGAGTTCCGCGACATGGCGGTCAATGTCCTGCAGGAGTTCCGCGTTGAGGGAAAATATACGCTCTGGACAGATGCCCTGACTGCGGCCTACTGCGACATGTTTCCGGATATGGCGCAGGATTTCGTCTGAGCTTTCCCCTCTGCCCGTCTGCGGGTTTCCATATGTTAATCCTAATCTCAAGGAGGTTTTTATCTATGTTAGACGGAAGAATCTACAACTTTTCTGCAGGTCCCTCGATGCTTCCGGAGGAAGTGCTGCTGCGCATCCGCGAGGAGCTTCTCAATTGCGGGGGAAGCGGCATGTCTGTCCTGGAGATGAGCCATCGCTCCAAGGTCTACGACGACATCATTAATGCGGCTGTAGAAAATGTCCGGGAGATCATGAATGTCCCCGGCAATTACAGGATTTTGTTTCTCCACGGAGGCGCCTCTGGGCTCTTTGCTGCGATTCCGATGAACCTGGGTAACCATAGCGGCATCGCGGACTATATCGTCAGCGGCAATTTCTCCGGCGGGGCTTATAAAGAAGGAAAGAAATACCTTAAGAATGCCAGGCTTGCGGGCAGCTCGGAGGCGGATCATTTTAACCACATCCCGACCCAGCAGGAGCTGGACCTATGCCCGGAGGCCGATTACGTGCACCTGTGCTGGAACAATACGATCTTCGGGACGAAGTGGCAGTATATCCCCGATACCGGCAGTGTTCCCCTCGTCGCCGATATGTCCTCGAGCATCATGTCTGAGCCGGTGGACGTCTCGCGCTTTGGGGCGATCTATGCGGGCGTGCAGAAGAATCTCGCTCCTTCCGGCCTGGCTCTCCTGATTATCCGTGAGGATCTTCTGGGAAATGCGATGGACATCACACCGAAGATCTGGAATTTTGCAACGCAGGCGGAGAAAAATTCCATGCTGAACACTCCGCCCACTTTCCCGATCTATTGTGTCAAGCTGGTGACGGATTATCTCCGGGAGCAGGGCGGCCTGTCCGAGATGAAGAAGAGAAATGAAGAGAAGGCAGCCCTTCTCTATGACTACCTGGATTCCCAGGATTTCTATAAGACGACGGTCAACAAGGCGGACCGCTCCATCATGAATGTGACCTTCCGCACGGAGAGCGAAGAGCTGGACAAGGAATTTGTGGCCGGGCAGGCCGGACACGGCTTCTCGAACCTGAAGGGCCACAGGCTCGTCGGCGGCATGCGCGCTTCCATTTACAATGCGATGCCGAAGGAAGGCGTCGCTGCCCTGGTGGAGTATATGAAGGAGTTTGCGGCGGCGCATTGATGCGCCAAAGCGTCAGTAAGTCGGATACCTGAATAGTGCAATCAGGGAGGAGGATATTGAGAGCATGGCAAATTTCAAACCCTTTCAAGCAGTGAGGCCGGAGGCTCCTTTTGCGCCCAGGGTTGCGGCTCTCCCCTATGATGTCATGAGCAGCAAGGAGGCCAGGGTGATGGCAGCGGGCAACCCGCTGTCCTTCCTCAATGTCGACCGTGCGGAGATCCTTCTTCCGGAAGACACGGATATCTACAGCGATGCGGTGTATGCCAAAGCCGCGTCGACGCTGGACAAGATGGTGGAGAATTATTATCTTCGGGACGAAACACCCTGTTATTACCTCTATCAGGAGACGATGCAGGGGCGCAGCCAGATGGGTATCGTCGGCTGTGCTTCCGTAGACGACTACCAGAGCGGTGTCATTAAGAAGCATGAGAACACCGTGGCGGCGAAAGAAGCGGACCGCATCCGCCACGTGGACAAGTGCAATGCCAACACGGGAATCATTTTCCTTGCGTTTCGAGAGCATGAGGCTCTGGAGAAACGAATGGCCGAGATCAGTGCCAATGAAGAACCCGTCTATGACTTTGTCTCGGACGATGGGATCGGGCACAAGGTCTGGCTTGTGAAGGAGGATGCGGATATCGAGCTCTTTGAGAAGAGTTTTGAGGAGATTCCTGCGCTCTACATTGCGGACGGACATCACAGGGCGGCTTCTGCGGTGCGCGTCGGCGAGATGCGCCGCAATGCGAATCCGGATTACTCTGGAAAGGAGGAGTTCAATTTCTTTCTTGCTGCAGCCTTTCCGGCTTCTGCGCTTTCGATCTGGGATTACAACCGCGTCGTGAAGGATCTCGGCGGGATGACTCCGGAGGAGTTCCTGGAGAAGATCCGGAGTGTGTTCGATGTTCTCCCTCTGCCCGAGCCCTCCGGTGATACGGAAGAGGAGCTTAAGGCCGTGAAGCCCGCCAAAGTGCATGACTTCTCCCTGTATCTTGCGGGGCGCTGGTATCTGCTTCGTCCGCTTTCGGGAACGTTTGATGCTGATGATGTGGTGGAGAGACTGGATGTCTCCATCCTCCAGAATAACCTGCTCACCCCTGTCCTTGGAATTAAAGACCCGAGGACGGACAGCCGCATCTCTTTTGTCGGCGGGATCCGTGGGCTTGGGGAGCTGAAGAAGCGGGTCGATGAAGGGGAGGCAGCGGCCTTTGCGCTGTATCCGACGCAGATGGAGGCTCTGATGGCGATCGCCGATGAGGGGCGGATTATGCCGCCAAAGTCGACGTGGTTTGAACCGAAGCTGCGCAGCGGATTGTTTATTCATTATCTTTGATATAGATGTCAAGAGTCTGTGAGATGCCTGAGTTTTTCTGAATCTGCAGCTTGAGGAAGTATACATGGACATGAAAAAATCAGTAGGGCGCAGGGAACTGCGCCCCATTGTTGTAAGAGGCGGCGGGGATCTCGCGACGGGCACGATCTTCATGCTCTCGAGGGCGGGATTTCCGGTGATTATTCTGGAGTGTGCAAGGCCGACGGCGATCCGCCGGGAGGCCGCGTTTTGTGAGGCTGTCTACTGGGGAGAGAAGTCCGTGGAGGGCCTCAGCTGTGTGCGCGTAGATTCTCCCGGGGAGGCGCTTGCTTCGGCCGGACCGGACAGACCTGTGCTTCTTGTGGATGAAGATCTGTCTTCTCTATCCGTTTTGCGGCCTCAGGTTCTGGTGGATGCGATCATTGCGAAGCGGAATCTGGGCACGCGCATGGATCTTGCGGAGCTTGTCATCGCTCTGGGACCCGGTTTTACGGCCGGGGTGGATGCCCACGCTGTGATCGAGACGATGCGGGGGCATAAGCTCGGGCGCGTGATCTATGAAGGCTGTGCCGAGCCGAATACCGGTGTGCCGGGACTCATTGCAGGATATGGGAAGGAGAGGGTGATTCATGCCCCGGCGGAAGGCATTCTGCAGAACCGGAAGCAGATTGCAGATCTTGTCAGTGCAGGGGAAGTAATCGCTGTGATTTGCGGCAGCGCGGGGGAGGTGCCTGTTTGCTCGTCGATTGCCGGTGTGCTGAGAGGGATTTTACCGGATGGTTTTGCGGTGCCGAATG
>CADCQE010000180.1 GCA_902803505.1 uncultured Lachnospiraceae bacterium
GCAGGGAAGGATCTGGGCAGGGCATTATAGCCGTGTCGATCACAACCCAGTGTTTCCATGAGATCCGCTGAGAAGGTATACGCTCTGTCCACAAGATCCGGATTGCTGAAGTCCACTGCCTGGTCCATCACTGCTACGATGATTTTATGGTCCATATTGGATCCAGCCGGCCAGCCCGGGACATGAATCGATTCGCTGCCGGAACTGCCTGCAGCGCGGTACGACGCGTTCTCACTCATGGCCCATTGAAGCGCACAACCATCACGCGCTTCCTCCGCTTCAAAAGAAGAGACAGTGTCTCCCTCTGAAATATTTTCCCCCGTCTCCAAATGATCAGGCTGAGACAGGGCGTCAGCTTCCTCTCCGATGAAGCTTTCGTCATCGGAATAGAACTCTGTTCCAATAGAAATCTCTTCTTCAGCCGTTTCTACTTCCTCAAAAGCCCCTATTTCCTCAGAAGCCTCTACTTCCTCAGCGTTTTCTACTTCCTCAGCAGCCTCTGCTTCCTCAGCAGCCTCTACTTCCTCAGCCGTTCCTGCTTCCACGGCAGGCTCCATCTCTCCGTCGGAACAGATCTCGGAATCAGCTGCGGCTTCTGCTGCATATGACCCATTCTCAATGTCCGCTTCCTCATACCAGTCGTCGGAAGGAATATCCTCTGTTCCCACGATCTCGATCTCATCGAGGTCATCAGACGGGACATCCTCCGCCCCGGCAATTTCATACTCAATGTCCTCTTCCGCATCATAAGAAAGGCTGTCCGCAGCATCAGCATCATAGGAGCTGTCTGCAGCCATTTCGTCCGCACCAGGATCCGCAGCGGCATCATCAGATTCCTCCATCTCGCTGCTGTCAGGATCCATTTCAGTGCCGTCAGGATCCATTTCAATGCTGTCCGGCAGCAGATCCTCTTCTTTCCTCTCTTTATCGACTTCAGGATTGCCGATGCCAACGGTCAGCAGATGGTTCAGCATTTCCCCCTGAAGCATTTCCTCATCCGCACCCTCGGCAGGCTCCACACTGACGCAATAATTCGGCTCTGCAAAAACAACACTCTCATCCCCGGCAAGCATAGAAAGCATCTGTTCGGTTGACATGTCTTTGCGCTCAATGGATGTGATGCAGATGTCCTCTCCACTTTCCAGGGACAGACTCTCTTTGAAAACCGAAAATGCTGCCTCTGCATTTACTGTCATTAAAGCACCTGCATGTTCGCGGAATTCTTTCTCTTCAAGAGCAGAACCCGGATTGTCGAAAGAAGCGGCTTTAGACATATCGATGCCGGCGATCACTACACCTTCCTCATATTCCCCTGCAGTAAGCAGATCCGGTATGGAAGCAGCCCAGGAAGCCGCCTGGCCTGATTGCAGCTTCTCCGCTCCGTCAGATGCTTCTGTATCGCCCTGTGTCATGAAGCACACTGATTCAGCAGTCAAAAGAAAACACATGAGAATTGCAAACACTTTTTGAAGTCGCTTATTCTTTTTCATCGCCGGAACCTCGCTTTATAGGACTGAGAGTCTTTTTTGAACTGAGAACCTCTTTAGAACTGAGAATCTCTTTAAAACTGAGAGAAGACATATTTCCCGGAGGCCGATAGTTCCTTCTCCCCAATCCCGTTCTCGGCATTGGCTCCCGGTTTCAGTGCGGCAGAGGATTCACTCTTGTCGCACAATGACCAGTTCGCCCAGCTCAGAGAATGCTGCTTCATAAAGGATATCCAGATATTTGCAGCGCTCTTGTAGACCCCTCCGTTTCCGTCGGCGGCCGAAGTTCCCCACTCGCTGACGAATACAGGAGCTCCCTTTGAGAGAGCCATGGAGACTTTGTCTCGAAGCCACTGTCCATGAGTACCTGCATAGAAGTGGAAGGCATACATGACATTTGCATAGCTTAAGGGATCCGCAGCGGCCACATCCACATCCTGGCTCCAGGTGGGAGTGCCGACGATGATCACGGATCTCGGCGAGTTTTTTCGGATGACAGGAATCACGGCATTTGCATAGGATTTAATCTCCTTCCATCCGGTACCGCCGTTGGGTTCGTTGCAGATCTCGTAGAGTACGCCCGGTGTATTGGCGTAGTGGGCAGAAACCCTGTTGAAGAAGGTCTTGGCCTCAGACTGGTGGGTTTTGGGATTAAAGTCTGACAGAATATGCCAGTCGATGATCACATACATATTGCGGGAGAGGGCTGCATCCACAGCGTCGTACAATTTCTCAAGGATCCCGCTCTTGTTCGAGAGATATCCATTCTCCTCCGTATACATAGCGACGCGGAAGAGATTCGCGCCGTAGGCGGCTGTTGCACCTATGGCATTGGAGGTAGTGAAATTGCTATACCATTGCAGACCGTGGCTGCTCATCCCATGGAGCACAAGCGGGCTGCCATGCTCATTGACCAGCTGGGTCCCCCGGACACTGAGCCATCCGTTCTGGGATACACCATTTGCAGCGGAAGAGATCCCTCCTGCTCCGGCTTTGCGGGGTGCGGAAGTCTCCTTCGCAAAGCTCATGGATTTTGCACCGCTCTTTTTCTCCAGCGTAGCTTTCTCCTTTGTAATGCTCAGGGCATAACGCTTGTTTTTCACAGATAGAAAGGTGATTGTTCCGTTCTTGTTCTTCTTCACGGTCCAAAGCTGTGCCGCCTTCTTCTTCCAGGCTGTTTTTTTGAGCCTCGCGCCCTTCTTCACACTGCTTACCGTGAGAGTCTTGCCGCTCTTTAAGTCGATCAGACGGTATTTCCCGGATCGGTAATGAATCGCTTTGACTTTGCCGCCTCCTGAACCGGACTGCCATGTGCCGTTGTACCGGGCAGCAGCCTGTACCGGGCAGGAGAGAAAAAGAAGGGTGAGAACAGTCACAAGCAGAAGGCGGGAAAAGATGGTGCCTCTCATCTCCACAGGTCTCACTTTTGTAAGCATACTCTGTCCTCCTTTCGATCCTCCGCACTGACGAAACGATTCTGCTCATTTTCCCTATATGCAGTTCATCCAGGGTTACTATTCACGGCCAATCTGCAATCAGGTTCTGGCTCATCATGCCTGCATGAATGAGACAGGTTCTGATTGCAGATAAGGCCTATGAAGTAACCTTTATTATAAGTAAAAGGAAGTCTCTTGAACAGTCCTCAAAGCTATGGTAGCCTTTATTTGGAGAGGAACAAAAAAGAGTTCTCAGACAGACATTCATAAGAGAGGCTTAATCTATGGAAAAGATACGGTGGGGATTCCTCGGGGCAGGTTTTTTACTGAACCGGTGGATGAAAGGATTTATGCAGGTGGAGGATGCCGAGATAGCGGCAATAGCATCCCGTACCATTGATACTGCACGGAGCATGGCGGATCGTTTCGGGATCAGGGATGCAATGACCTATGAAGAACTGTTAAAGCGGGATGATATCGACATCATGTATATTCCCGTTCCACATCAGGCGCATAAAGAACTTGCCATTCGCGCAATGGAAGCAGGATTTCCGGTCCTTGTTGAGAAACCCGCAGCAGTGACCTCTTCCGATTGGGAGGAAATGACAGCTTGTGCGAAAACGCATCATGTCTTCCTGATGGAAGCCGTCTGGACGCGCTGTTTTCCGATCATGCAGCAGGTATTGGACGAAATCCACGCCGGAGCGATCGGAGATGTGCGGCACGTGGAGGCAACATTTGCGTTTCGTGTAGGAGATGACTATGAGGGAAGACTGACAGATCCTAAGAGGGCAGGCGGGGCCCTGCTGGATGTCGGCGTCTACGGACTGCATTTTGCCAATTTCATCTATGGCAGAAAACCGCTCAGGATGCATTCTCTGGCTTCCATGGATACAGACCACATGCACCTGCAAGTCGATGAACAGAATGTCATCATCGGGCAGTATGAAAACGGGGCCCTTTTTACGGTAACGAGTGCGATCCGGACGGAGATGCCTGACACTGCATGGGTTTATGGCACAAAAGGCTGCATACGGATTCCGGACTTCTGGAAGCCCGAGACTGCGGAGATCTTCTGCGGCGATCACGTGCGGACACTCTCTTCTCCGGTCCCGCAGAAGATCAGCGGGATCTCAGACGAAGGATACCAGTTTGAGATCCGGCACGTACAGGAATGCCTTCGGAGCGGCCTTATGGAATCCCCTCTGGTGAGGCATGAGATGACACATGACGTGTTGACGATGTGCGATATCATCCGGGGACAATGGGAACCTAAGTAATTGCCTTCGGCAATTACTTAGGTTAACGGGTATATTCTGCTCTTTAGCATTCCTCCACCTGCCGCAGGGCTGTCTCCGCCCTTTTCCTCATCGGCGGTCCAACCATTGTCCCATCCAGCATAGCTACGCCGGATACACCTTCTTTATTTGCCTCATTCACTGCGTCAACAACGCGCCGGCTCAATTCCACTTTCTCCTCATCCGGACGAAATGCCTCATTTGCAGGAGCAATCTGTCTGGGATTTATCAGCAGGCATCCTGCAAACCCATTTTTATAAGCCAGGACTGCATGCTCCCGGAACCCTTCCACATCCTTGATGTCAAGGTACGGAGTGTCAACCGGCAATAACCCGTTTGCTCTTGCGGCATTGACCAGTCTGGCTCTCGGATATGAGAAAGCAGATTCCTGATGATGTACTCCTTTTTCTGTATTTCTATTGTATCCGTCCGTGCAGCATCTGAAGAACGAATTTGCCGAAGCAATGATCCCTGCAAACTCAATACTGATACAGTTTTACCATCAGTATCTGCGGCATATCTCCAAAGTGGAGGGACATCTTTTCATCTCCGTTCAGGACACGGCGTCGGATCCATTCTCCATCCCGGACATCGCCCTCTTCCAGTCGAAGGATATCGACCTGCGAACGGCATCCCGGCTTTCCCCTGAAGCTCATTCCCACTGACACACCGGCAATCAGGAACGTGTCCTCATCCAGCTCGATGACAATACCGGCGCCGAGTGGTTTCGCTGTCTGCTTTGGAGCATAAGCCACGGCCAGGTCATACTTCCTGAATCGGAGGAAAGTCCCATAGTCAAGGTCGCCGTGACGGACAAAGGACTTCATTTGATCCGTGCCTCGGTGCTTCAGCATCAGGGGCTCCAGGTTCTCAAGCAATTCGTATGTCCGGGACAGATATCCCCAGCTCCCTGCCGTATCAAAAGCAGAGGGATCAATATTCAGCGCAACCATCACTTCCATGGGAGGGCGGTCAATCTCGGAAGGATCCAGTGCCAGTTCCTCGATGCCAAATGGGGAAAAACAAATTGCGTTCTTTGCTCCGAATGCATAGAGGGCATAGGAAGCAGCTACCGCATCTTTTCGGATCTCCGGTACAAACAGCGGGTTCTCCTCGCTGGCATAGCTGTCCATGACGGCCGCGCAATAGGGCACATAGATATCCGGCCCGCATGTGAAGAGTGAGGGGGCCGCACACCTCCAGACAGAGTGCATTTCCGCAATAGGGCCTCCGGCAGGATAAGAGCCTGGATACCACGGATACTGCTTCAGCCATGCATTCACATAGCAGGGCAGGTCATACTCTTTCTTCCCGAGAGAAGCGATTCTCTCAACCGCAGAAGCAAAGTGCCAGGCCATGAAAGCGTCTCCGGCATCTTCTCCGAAGACACTGCTCCAATTCCCACTCTTGCCGGCCTGTTCCGCAAGCACGGCCGGAATCTCCTGTAAAAATGCCTCTTCCGCAGCCGCACAATAATCGCGGTCCGTGCCGAGAAGGCCAATCTCGTTCTCCACCTGGACAGCGATCACCGTGTGATCCGTGTCCGTATCGCGGAGGTGTGCCATCAGCACTGAAAATGCCGCCGCGTCCTTCTCAACCGCAGCACTGCACAGCGGGGAGATGGTGGTCGTCCGCGTCCCGTCTGATTTCTCTGCACGGAAATAGACTTGAGGATTCCGCTTGACCCACGCAGGGACATACATGGATTCTGCATTCTTCCATAATCCAAACCACAAAAGGATGAGGCGCATTCCTTCTTCCCGGGCCTGACAAAGCAGCGTATCCACAAGCGTGAATTCATAGTTTCCTTCCGTCGGTTCCAGCAGTTCCCAATAAACCGGTACGATCACGCTATTCATATGGAGACCGCGGAGTGCCGGCCATACCTTCGCAGCCATGAACTCCGGATCTGAAGCAGAAGAATTATGGATTTCTCCTGCACGGCAGAAGAAAGGTTTCTCATCCACGTAAAGCGTGAAAATACCATGATCATCTTTCTTAACACAGGGAATACTCATTTCCGAAGTCTCCTTTCAAAAACACGTTTAAAATTCAGTGCTCCAGCACTGCATTTTATCATACCACACTGCACTCTCAATCGCCAATCTATGATTCCCTTAAGAGCAGGCTCCCTGGAGGATGCAGTTCTCCGTCATGTCAACAATGCCATAATTATTGTCAACACGCCCTCTATGCGCATCCCACCGGATGCTGCTATAATCATAATCGTTTCAAAACAAAATCATTACGAACATCAAGATTGCTTGATTATAGACAGCGATTCGAGGATGTGGAAAGGAGTTCATATGAGGAAAATTATCGCATGGCTTTGTGACCCGTTCTTCTTTGAACTGATCGAAGCTCAGCACAGTCCTGACAGTCAGGCTATGAATAGATTGTATGAAAAGTACTTTTAATCTGCAC
>CADCQE010000181.1 GCA_902803505.1 uncultured Lachnospiraceae bacterium
CTACTTCCGCTGCAGTTCTCCCAAACAGACTGCAGGCCTCCACCTCCAGAGCAGCTGTTGTGGCATAGGCCCAGCAGCTGTTCGTTATGCTCTGGTCCTTTGCCGTCCCCACATAACCCAGGTCACGGAAATCCAACTTCTCATCCGCTAATGAGGCTCCTGCCAGCTCGAACCCGTCCTCCGCAAACAATGAAGGGTCCATGCTCAGTGCTTCCGCTGCCCCCTCGTTGCTGTTGAAGATCTTCCTGGCCTTCTTTCCCGCACTCTTGCTTCCAGGAGCCTGTACCCTGGCTGCTTGTTCCCTGACTGCTTCCTTCCTGAGGATCTCCTCGACTGCTACCTCTACAGAAGCGAGCACATCCTCGTAGACGATACTGCCGGAAGGGACATCTCCGCTGTACTCCAAAGAAGCGTCTGCGGCGGCCTCGTCTTCCGAATCCCCTGTGGGAAGAGAGTCCTCTTCGTCAGTCTCCACTCCGTCCCGGCGCCTCTCACGGATCCGGGGCTCTTCACCTTCTTCGCCTTCTTCGACTTCTTCGCCCTCTTCGACTCCGACATTGTCTTCATAAGCGTCCCGGCTGTATCTCCCGCCTGCGGATTCCTCATAACTGCCGGAATCCTCCGCGGCCTCAATGTAGCCCTCCTCTGTGTAGAATTCTCCTTCTCCGCTGCCTTCTTCGGCTTCGATCACAAGATCTGCGCCGCCCCAGTCCGCGCCGTCGGTCCAGCCCTCTGCGTCATCCCACGCATAAATGTCGGCCCCGCCGTCAGGATCCGCCTCATAAGCCTCTTCATAGGAGGCCATGACGAGTGCACCCGGAAACAGATTTCCGAATACCAGCACAAATACTAACAATAAAGCAAAAGCCTGTTTTCTCTTCATGCGGTCTCTCTTTCCGTCAAGCCCGGCGGACAAGCAGCGGGAGAAGCTTCCCTCCTTTCCTCCTGCCGGATTATCTGTCGTAAACAGTCTCCTGCAGGAGGCGGATTGTTTCCTCCATGTCCGGCATCAGGATCTCATTATCGCTGTAATAGAGCCCGTCATACGGGACTCTGGACTGCTCGATCTCATATGTCGCAAATACCGGAATCTGGGGAATCAGCAGGAGCATGGTTGCTCCGTCAATATCGTAGTTCAGGTTGGGGAGCACCTTCAGGGCAAATTTACCAAGCTCCTTTGCGTCCATGTTCTTTACCTTTGTGAGGATCTGTGTCATCACATTCCGCTGCCGTTCCGTGCGCTCATAGTCAGAGTTGCCGGTAAAGCGGACGCGGGAATAAGCCGTCGCCTGATAGCCGTCTGCGATGTAGGTGCCGGCTCCGTAGAAATAATGCCCGTCCGGAGATTCTCCCCTAAGTCCCGCCATATCCGTGATCAGGCCGTTCGCGAGCTCGGCTTCGGAATCGGAGACCTCGATCTCCACGCCGCCGAGAGCGTCGATCAATGCAATCATCCCGTTGTAGTCCAGACTCACATAGTTGTTGATCCCGACTTTATAATTCTCTTCAATGGTGTCAACAAGCAGGGGGCAGCCGCCGATGGCACAGGCGGCATTCAGCTTCTTCACACCGTACCCGGGGATATCCGCATAGAGGTCGCGCATGAAGGAGATCATGTGGATGGTCTCTGTGTTCTTGTCCACAGACAGCAGAATGATGGAATCGGAATTCCCGTTCCAGGAGGCATCCCTCCTGTCCACGCCGACGAGGAGCAGATTGTAGATCCCGGTACTCTCCGGAATCTCTGTCTTCCTGTCTGCTTCCGCAGCGGCTTCTTCCGTCCCGGGAGGGACGCTTTCTGCCTCCTCGTGTCCCGAATGAAGCGCTTCTTCGACCTTAGCGGAGACAAGCTCCAAGGCCGCTGCAGGTGTCAGGGAGATGTCCTCTTCTTCCGCTGCCATCACCTGGCCTGTCAGCAGGGCGCTGATCCCTGCCGCAACAAGGAGCGCAGCGAACAGACTGCGGAAGGCCTTCTTCCTCTTCTTGCCCTCCGGATCTGCATGCGGCTCCCCGAGATGACTGTGTCGTTCGTTCCGGACATACCTTCCCTGCTGTGACATGTATCTCCCCCCTTATCGTCCCAAGCGGTCTTAGTCCTCATCCATCGCATAGCTGATTTCATCCAGTTCCGCATGGACAAACTCAGCCCAGCTGTATTGGTTCATGTAATCCCCCATATATTGATACTTCGACTGCTTCTTCTTGTCGAGCCACTCGTAGAGATCACACTCTATGCGGTTCGCCGCAATCGCGAGACTCCCTCTCTGCTTCAGGATGATATCCTTAAGCTGCAGTCTGGTCAGCGTATTCTGGAGATCCTGCCTGAGATTGCTCAGATAGGACATCTTCTTCTCCGGATCCCCGTCATCCTCCCAGAGGGAAGCAATGATTTCTCCGTTGGTGGTCTGCGCCCCCCTGTTGTTGATCAGGATCGCCAGGATCTCTTTGGTCCGTGTGTATTTAAATGCCAGAGGCAGGCCGTCCACAAAGAACTCAAAGTTCCCGAAGGTCTGGGCGAACACTCGGCTGCGGCCTTTCTGTTCCATAGAATTCCGCAGCTCCGAAAGCTCGGTCTCCACACTCTTTTCACTCACCGGCATCAGGACGCAGCCGCTGGCACGAATGGCCATGGCCTCGAAGGCGTCGGCGCGGTCTTTGGTAAGGAAGATCAGGTTCACGGAGGGATAGATCTCCTTCAGATACTGTCCCAGAAGCATTCCGCTCATTCCAACCATGTCCACTTCCAAAAAAGCCACGTCGATCTCTTTATTTCTCGCGGCCGCCAGAGCCGCAGGAGTGCTCTCAAGACAGATCAGCTCCGCCTCGGGCCTCAGAGTGCTCAGGACCTTCGACAACTTTGTCAATGATCTCTTATCCTTCTCCACTGCAAGAATTGTCATGTCTTATTTCCTTCCGCTAAAAGTCCTTGCGCTGTCTCATAGTCGTTAACGAAATGATCTGCCATACAAAACCTTTTCGTTTTCTCTGTATGCAGTCCATCGAAGCATTTTCCTTCGACAACTACTAAGGTTAACCAATATCGCTTCCATCCGAAAAGAAGCAGTTCACACAGTTGGCTGCCGCAGCCCCCTGCTCCCATACTGAATCCTGCGCATTTGCTGTCTTAGCCGCTGCTCCTCCGTCATGTGAAGAGGATCCGGTTCTCCGAGCAGCAGCATCTCCCCTCCACTAAGCACCGCTTCCCGAAGAGGACCCGCATTCAGGTCTGCGATCACCAGCGCCGCGAAGCGGTCATAATTATCCTCATCAATGACGGGAAAATGATGCTGCATGCGGTACCAGTGCTGGGGATCAAATCCTGCAGAACCGATATAGAGCCGGTCTGCAGTGGCGTCCACTTCGTCCGGCCCTGCAAAAGCGCCGTCTTTCAGATCCATATCTTCGCAAAAAAGCATCGTATAGGCGCGGAGAACCTGTTCACGGATCGTCTCCTTCCTGCCCATCTTGTGCTCCCTTCCCGTATTCGTCTCAGTCTCGGTCCCCATGACCTTATAATAATAGTCCTGTGCCTCATCACTTTCTTCAAAATGAATGATGGCCTCGTAAAATGCCCGGTCTATATACTGATTCGCCATTGTGTCCTCCTTATCGCAGTGAACGAAATGGTCTGTTCCACA
>CADCQE010000182.1 GCA_902803505.1 uncultured Lachnospiraceae bacterium
AATTGCCGAAGGCAATTGCTTAGATTAACTGCATATAGGGAAAACGAAAGGTTCTGCGCAGCAGATAATTTCGTTAACGACTATAGTTGAGGAAACGAAAAATAAAAACGGAGAGGATGAATTATGAAAAATATCATTGCAAAAGTGACAGCTGCGGCGGCGTTGCTGATTCTGGGAACGATCTCGGTATCGGCCAGTTCGAATGCGGGTGAGACTGCCAAGGATGCAAAGTTTGTGATCCTGCATACCAATGATGTTCACGGTTATGTAGAGGCTTCGGACCGGTGTCTGGGAATGGAAGCTGTATCGCAGCTCAAGAAGGATTACGAAAAGCAGGGGTATGATGTTTTGCTTGTGGATGGCGGTGATATGCTGCAAGGCAATTCCTTTGCAAGTTTTTCTCAGGGGAAGTCGCTCGTGGCGGTCATGAATGCTGCGGGATATGACGTAATGGGACTAGGCAATCATGATTTTGACTATGGTGCAGATGTATTGGAGCAGCGCATATCGGAAATGGATTTTCCTGCGCTGGCAGCAAATATAACAGTGGATGCCACGGGGAAACTCTTCGCTGAAGCGAATACAGTATTTTCGCTTTCGGATGGCACAAAGGTCGGCGTGTTCGGGCTGGACACCCCGACGACAACAACTACTTCGTCACCGAAGAATACAGCGGGCCTGTCTTTTGCCTCGGGAAAAGATCTTTACGCTGCAGCTCAGGCACAGATTGAAGAATTGAAAGGGCAGGGCTGCTCTGCAATCGTATGTGTGGCACATCTTGGAGAAGAAAACGTCATTGCGGAAATCAATGCAAAGGAAGTTGTTGAGAATACCAGAGGGATCAGTATCCTGATTGACGGTCACGATCATAAGGTGGAGAATCAGACCGTTAAGGATCTGGATGGAAATGAAGTTCTGATCGCCGAATCGGGCAGTTATCTGAAGAATATCGGAATTCTGACCTACGAGGACGGCAGATTTACGGAAGCTCTGGCGGAAGCAGGAACCTACAAGGGGAGCGATCCGGAGGTGGCAAAGCTGGTCACAGAGCTCTCTGAGGAAGTGGAGAAAAGCCTGGGCAAAAAAGTCGCTGTCACCAAATGGGATTTGAGCTGGGACGGCTATAACAAAGAGACGAATTTTGGAGACCTTGCTACAGATGCCATTTACTGGCAGGCAAAGCAGGCCTGTGCCGTTGCTCCGGATGCTGCCATTCTAAACGGCGGCGGGATCCGGAAGACCATCGGAGCCGGAGAAATCCTGCAGAAGGATATCCAGGATGTGTTCCCGTTCAACAACCAGATCTGTACCGTTCAGGTAAGCGGATCGGAGCTTCTGGAGGCACTGGAGGCAGCAACACAATTGTCTCCGGAGGAGAATGGTTCCTTCCCACAGGTCTCGCAGATTAAGTATACCTTGAACCTGACAGTGCCTTATCAGAAAGGAGAGCTTTACCCAGGCTCTTCGTATTACGCACCGGCTGCACCTGGCTCCCGGGTCACGATCACTGAAGTGGGGGGAAAACCCTTTGATCCGGAAGCAACATATACCATTGCGACCATTGAGTTCCTTGCTACCGGAGGCGATACCTATTACTGCCTTGCGAAGGCAGGTGCTAAAACTAAGGTCTATGCAGGGTATCTGGATACTGAGGCACTGACGAACTATATGAAGACAGAGCTGGGCGGAACAATCCCGGAGATTTATGCTAAGCCTCAGGGACGTGTTACCATGATCGGAGGCTGACCGGGAAGAAGCTTCGTTTTGAATTGTAGACGGAGGCTGTAAGCCGGATCCGTTCGAAAATGCGAGCCCGCAGGAGAAAAAGTTTCGACTGCGGGCTCGACAACAGAACGGATCTGGTCAGATAGAAACATGGGGGTATCGATAAGATGAGAGAAATGCCGCTTATTCGACCGTTTCAAACTTGAACGGCTGCTTGTCCTTTCCCTTCATCCATTCAGTCAGCGAGGTGACAATCTGCCGCTTGACATTATCCGGATAATGCAGCCAGCCTTCAAACTTTGTGTTCGGATCGATCTTTGGATCCGCCATGGCCTCCCTGTCGTGTGCGATCTGGTTCACGACGGCACGACGCAGGAATGAATGATATGTCTCTCCTGTTTCATCGCAGTGTGCTTTGATAATGTCTTTGCTTCCCTTCATCATCGGGAATGCGATCGTGTCAAACTCTTCAGGGTTGTAGACACCGTTTGCCTTTTTCTCGTCACTCATAAGATCTCTCCTTTCTTTGCTTGGACAATGTGGTTCGGATCGACAGGTCTATCGGTTGCTCTTTTCGGTTAATGGGCTGACTTATTGTGCTTTCCCGCGGTGTTGTGTCTTCGCTGGCGGAGCTTCTCCCGTTCCAGGGCAAACTGTGCGGTATATTCTTGTTCGCTGCAGCCCCAGCGCTGTATCGCGTCGTCCTGAATCCACGCAGCAATGCGCCGTTTCGTCCTGGTATAAGGGGGATCGTACAGGAGCACAAAGGCTGCAAGCTGAGCCGGCATTGCGATCACCTTACCCGGGCTGCAATCCTCAAAATCGAGACCGATTGCAGCGCTCTCATGCCAGAGGAAATTGCGCAGGTTCATATCCCGCTGAATAAGGCCGGTGGCACGATGAAAGGCATCAATCCATTCCAGCAGAGCGATCCAGGGCTCTGGCGATATGCCTCCTCTTTCCTGGTGTTCGAGCAGGGTTAAATAATCCTCACCCTCCACGTAGGACAAGTACAGGCGCTCGCTCTTCAAATTCAAAAGCGAGGCTGTCTTTACGCCGCTGTCTTCAAGTGTGCGATAAATCCGGGCTTCATTGGCCGCAGCATCGGCAGAAGCAAAAGCCTTTTCTACTATCGATCCGCCAGAGCCCGGCATCAGACAAACCTGATTGCGCCGGCTTGGGAATACCTTGCACATAGTTTTCTTCACTGCACAAGCAGTTTGACAACATTTCGGACATTGCGCTTCAGATCGCTGTCCCCGAATACGATCAGCTTCATGCTGCCATCTGCTTCTTTCGCAAGGTATGCCACCTCAGGCGCCATAATCTCCTCGGACAATAGCTCAGCCGAAAACTCATCGTCCGCGACCACGGTAACAGAATGGACCGCCTGGCTGTCGATGCCGGCCTTTTCCAGGACGTCCGCGACACGCACGCCTGCTTGATGGATGTCCTGGGTGTCGCCCTTTGCGCTCACTACGGTGCCGTTGATCTGCACAGTATCCAGATCGCCAATCCGGACATAGCTATCTCTGCCGTCAAATTGAATCAGCAGGCTGCCTTCGGGAACTTTGTCTCTTGTCCTGAGATGCACGACCGCTATCACAGCCGTAAGACACAAGAGAATGGCTGTGATGACCAATACCGCCCGCTTCATTTCACAATCACCCGTACGGCATCCCGGACGTTCTTCGTTTTACGTTTGTTCATCGTGATTCCCTTTCTGCCTGGCAGGCATGTTCATCAGGGGATACAGTCTTTCCACAAGTGGTATCGCCACTAGCCCGCAGATCGCTCCGGTAGAGCAGGCCACACACAGGTACAGCAGCAACGGAACGCTATGAAGGTGAAAGACCAGGAAATTCGCTGTCAGGCTGGCGGCAAGAGGGCCTGCGATGCAAGCGGCCATGACTCCTGCCGATATGCTCCGCTGCCGAAAGGCCCAGAGCACCAGATCAATGGTAAGACCCGGGACTACATACCCGATGGGCGACAGGATACCCAGGCTGCCTGTGCTGCCCAAGGCAAGCGCGATACCGCTTTGTATGACACCCATCAAAGTACCGCTGCCAAACTGTCCGGTTAATACCGCTCCCACGACCAGGAACATCAGCGAAAAGCTGGTGCCAATACCACCCGGTATATGCAGAGCGTCTGTGAGGAGGTTGGCCGCGGGACTGATCATCTTCTTGGCAACAATGCCCAGATCAGCGCAAAGCGCCATATAAATAAGCTGACTTAATCGCAGTCTTTTCATATTCTGCTCCTTTTCAGACAGGGAAGGCACGACCGTTTCCAGCCATACCCCGGCGAGGGAACCCCCCACGGCCAGACCGCCATGGCATACGCTTTAGGCGGTGTGGCTCGGAGCATTGTAACCTTCATACTAAGTACTTTTGGCTAACTATAGCACAGAAAAACTCCCTTTGTCTATCCTTATCCAGAAGCATCTTTGTCCAAGCGGACTTACAGGTTACTATTCACGGCCCCTCCCGCTGCAGGCCTTATCTGCAATCAGGACCTGTCTCATTCATGCAAGCATGATGAGCCGGAACCTGATTGCAGATTGGCCGAAAATAGTATCAATTCTTTTCATCTTGCCAGTCGGCTCCTTGCGTATTATATAATATACACAGGGTTGAAGCCTGCCACCGGACGAGCGCTGTCCGAAGGCGCCTGTCGAAAGGGGGACCCGTTATGAAAATCAAAGGCTTGCTGCAATTACAGCAGATTGAACAAACCATAGATGCGGCGCAGACCGAACTGGAGCGCGAGGGTATAGAGGAGAAGCTCTGCCTCGTGTTTCGCCTGGCCCTGGAGGAAATCCTGTTGATCTATCGTGAGCGCTTCGGCGGAGATGCGGCGTTCAGCCTGTGCTTTCGCAAGTGGAACGGAGATCTGAAGGTCCGGCTGTCCGTCGCAGGAGAGGCTGCAGATCCGTTCGCCCAGGACAGCTTTATACTTGGCGAATTACGCAAGGACTTCCGAAACGCGCCGACTTGGCGCTTTAAGGGGCAGCAAAACCAGGTTTATTTCTTATTCGAGCTGTACACTACGACCCTGAAAAACTTCATGTTCTCACGGAAGTATATCGCAGGGAGCCGAAAGCTGCTTGCCCTGACCGTCGTGTGTCAGATCATCAGTGCTTTGCTGGGAATACTGGCCCCCGCTATTGGCGCCCGGATCATCATCGCTTATACGCATAACGAGGCCAACCGCGTCATGCTGATCGCGGTCACGCTGCTTGGCGTTCAGCTGCTGCGCAACCTCTTCCTGGTGATCAGCAATCAGGGATATAACCGTATCTATACGAGGACACTGTCCGCACTGGAGAAGGATTTGGTCTCTAACGTTCTGCATATCGAAAGCCGATGCGTGGACGAAAAGGGAAGCGGCCTGTTCATACAGCGCATCACCGTGGATACCAGCCGAATCGCCTCCGGATTCAACAACATTGCCGATATGGTCACGCAGGTGCTGAATTATTTCGGCGTGCTGTGCGCCATGTTCATGGTTAATCCCTTTATCTCCCTGCTGGTCGTTGTCATCATAGGTGTTCAGTGCATCATGGAGCTCTGGAGGACCAAACGCCTGTATGCGGACGACCGCATCTTCCGATCCGCAAATGAGCGCTTTTCCGGCCTGGTGAGCGAAATGGTGCGCGGTGCAAGGGATGTGAAGCTGCTGAACAGCGAAGCCCGATTCACCGAGACTCTGAATGACAGGATCGAGGAGGCCAACGAGAAGAAGCTGTTCATGCAGTCCCGCTCCTGGAACGCGAAGCTGATCCGATGGGAGATCGGCGAATTCGGTTCCTTCGCGCTGATTGCATTTTTGGCCTATTTGATTGCAAGGGGCCTCATCATCCCCTCCGTCGCCCTGATCTTCTACAACTACTACACCGAGCTGGGGCCGAATGCCGTGAAGACCATCGGAAACTTCATGGATTCCATTGCGGATTTTAATATCTCCAATGAGCGGATCCACGCCCTGTTGAACAGTCCCGAGTTTCCGAAGGAGCACTTTGGCAGTGTTGAGCTCGCCTCACCCAAGGGCGAAATCACGTTTGAACACGTCGACTTTGCTTATGAGCCTGCGGAAGGAAAGAAGGTACTGGACGACTTGTCCTTCACCATTCACCCCGGAGAGATGGTCGGGCTGGTGGGAAAGAGCGGCTGTGGAAAGTCCACGACCTTCAACCTGATCTCAAAGCTCTATGAAGCCACTCGCGGCCGGGTGCTGCTCGATGGGATCGACATTCAGGATTTGACCCACGATTCCATTCGGAACAGCATGACGGTCGTCACGCAGAACCCGTATATTTTCCGCATGACCGTCAAGGAAAACCTGAAGGTCGTCAAGGAGGATATGACCGATGAGGAAATGGAAGAGGTCTGCCGTCTGGCCTGCATTGACGAAGACATCAAGACCATGCCCTACGGCTATGATACGCTGATCGGCGAAGGCGGCGTCAATCTGTCCGGAGGCCAGCGCCAAAGGCTGGCCATTGCCCGCAGTATGCTGCGGGACAGTCGGATTATCCTCTTCGACGAGGCGACCTCCGCGCTGGACAATGTGACCCAGGCCCGGATTCAGGAGGCGATCGACAACATGCGCCAGGGGAGGACTGTGGTGATCATCGCACACCGGCTCTCCACAATTGTCGGCGCCGACCGAATTCTCTTCATGCAGGACGGCAGAATCCTGGCCGAGGGCACACACCAGGAGCTGATGGATACCTGCGAAGCATATCAGTCCCTGGCTGCTCTGGAGACCAGCGGCGATGCGGAGCCCTCTGCCGGCATCCGGCAGGAGGATACCCCGTACGGGGGCTCGCGCCATGAGGGCGGAAGACGTCGTCATCGGGATTGACGACAGAAGAAGCGGTTGGATGCTCTAAGAGCGGACGCTTATGTGGAGGTCATTGGATTGTGAGCAATAAAATGGGGATTTCGGCGGTAATCCTGGTCGGACGATCTACGCGCATGGGCCGCGACAAAGCGCTCTTGGAATTGGGGCACCAGACCTTTATCAGCCGCCTGGTGCAGGAGCTTTCTATATGCGATGAAGTGTTCGTATCGGGGCCTTCCGGGAGGGATTATTCCGGATATGGGCTAAAGATGGTGGAAGACGAGTGCCAGGGAATCGGTCCGATCGAGGGAATACGCCAGTCTCTGCGCCATGCGGCCGCGGATCATGTGTTTGTGTGTGCGTGTGATATGCCTTTTGTGCGAAGAGAGATGATACTGTACCTGGCAGGCTTCCTCACTTCTGATTATGAAGCCTATGTGTTTCGCAATGAAGGCAGGATTCATCCCCTCTGCGGGATCTATAACCGAACGGTACTGCCTGTCGCCGGGGAAATGATCGCGGCGGGCAAATACCGCATGATGGAATTGCTGTCAGCCGTGCGGACTCGGTATGTGGATTTTGCCGGGAGCGGGCTTGCCGGGGAGATGCTTGCCAACATCAATACGCCGGAAGAATATGCGAAAATAATGTGTTACTATTCACGGCCAATCTGCAATCAGGTTTTGGCTCATCATGCTTGTATGAATGAGACAGGTTCTGATTGCAGATAAGGCATGTGAATAGTAACAAAATCACAGAAAAATATATAGAGGGAAGGGTAGGGAACACAAAGTGACAGATAAGCTGAGGAAGAACACGCTGATGCAATTGCAGGTTAGCCTGCCTAAGAAAATTGCTATAACGACAGCAATTATGGCAGCACTGATCCTGCTTGTGTATTATTGCAATATTCCTAATCCGAATATGATTCTGATCGCGGGACTTGTCCTGTGTTCCGAGTCGGAGGAGACGAGTTCGTTGTCATTGTGTCAGGGGGAGATTATCGTCAACGGACAAAACTGATGGAGCAGATCAATACACTTCCGACGGATCGCACTAAGCACCGAATTGGGG
>CADCQE010000183.1 GCA_902803505.1 uncultured Lachnospiraceae bacterium
ATAACGAAGCGATCGCCCTTCAAGGCCAAAGGATCTGTCAGCGGGCCGTTATTTCGGCTCAAGCGCCATGGTCAGCTGTTTGAACGACACAATCTCCACACCGAAGCGCTCCGCCGCAAGGGCCAGGTCCATATCCAGCCCGTTCGGGCTGAAGCGCACGAGGATCTTCCGCACGGGCTCATCGAAGAGTCCCGATGCCATGTCGTGAAAACGGTAGATCTGTTCCGTATCCTGCTGTTCATTGAAGAGTTGGAGCACGAGGGGCATTGCTCCTCGAAGGCCGGTGATATATTTGTAATCATGAAGCATCAGGTCGTTGAACGCAGCGGAGCTTCCATAAGCCCGGATCAGCGCCACAGACAAAAATACATTCATGATCGGCATATACTGCACATGCAGAAAGAGCCGCAGGGCATATTGATCCTGGAAAATGAGACGGACAATCCCGTTTTGCTTCCCCATCAGCCTCAGGATTCCCACGTCCCTGAGCTCCTCAAAGGCGGTCTCCCGGATTCCCATGGAAGCGGCGTCGATCATGAATTCCGTCTTGCCCTCCGAATAGGTGCCCACTGCATAGCGGAAGCGGGATACCGTGTCTCTCCAGAAGGCGGGAGACTCGGCATAGAGCACGCTCAGGGCGCGGATCTCTTTGATCACCTGGCTGCTCAGGTCCTTCCGGTAAAAAATGTCCTCATTATCCGGCGGCGCGTCCATGGCAGTGCCGTCCCGCAGATAAGCCATCTCCGCCGACGTGAGGGAGGGGAAGGTGAGCTGCTTTAAATAGTCGCCATTTTTCAGAGGGAAGAAGACACTGTCAGGTATGGAGTAGTCCAGAACGGTCACGCTCCAGAACTTGTGTGCGCGAAGCACCGAGCCCAGCGCCATACTCTCGATGGCATCCGCATCAGAGATATCCACAATCGGACGCCGGCTCTCGTAGCGGGTCAGGAGCGCCTCGAGGCGGTTCTCAATGTCTCCCATCAGGTAGCGCTCCAACTGGATGGGGTCTCCCACGATGGTCTGGATGCGGCGTCTGTGAAAATAGTAATTGTAGCGGCTGCGCATTGTATCCGTGAGAAAATTGCCATAGCCAACCAGGATCAGAATCTCCGGCTCAAGCGCAGACGCACTGATCACATTTCCCGACGGATTTGTGCTTATGAACTTTATCAGCACCTTCGCAATAGACATGCTCCTGCTTCCTCACATAAAGCGCTCAGCCGATTCCGCTTCTGTATCACCTGGCACTCGGATAAGGAATTCCCTTTTCCTGCTGCCCGGTTTTTAATTCGTAATTATCAGGGAGCTCTTCTCCCCAGGGCGTTCCGTCAAGGGCAAATGGCGTCGACTGGTATACATAATAATTCAGCCAGTTCGTATACAGATTATTCGCAGCAGCCCGCCATGTAAGAAGGGGCCTCTTTGTCACGTCGTCATCCGGAAAATAGTGCTTCGGGATGTCGATCTCAAGTCCCTTCTTCCGGTCTCTCTCATATTCGCGCCTCAGCTGCATGCGTCCGTATTCGGGGTGTCCGGTCAGGAAGACCTTCCTGCCGTTCTGCGCCATGCAGAGCGCCACGCCGGCTTCCTCCGACTGGGCCAGGATCGTGAGCTCCTTGCACTTGACGATATCCCTGGTGGCCACTTCCGTGTGCCTGGAATGGGGCATCTTGAAGCTGTCGTCGAAGCCCCGCAGGAGCGGCGTCTTTCGATTATACACCCTGTGGTCAAATATTCCGAACATTTTCGCTTTCAGAAGGCGCTTCGGGATACCGTAGAAGTGGTAGAGAGCCGCCTGTGAGGCCCAGCAGATGAAGAAGCTTGAGGTCACCCGCTTGTCGGCCCAGTCGAAGATCTGCACCAGCTCATCCCAGTAGTCCACCTCTTCAAAAGGCAGCATCTCCACAGGCGCGCCGGTCACGATGAGGCCGTCGAAGCTCTTCCTGCGTACCGAATCGAAGGTCTCATAGAAGGTATCCAGATGGCTCTTGGGAGTGTGTCTGGACTGATGGCTCGAGGTCCGCATAAAGGTCACGTCGATCTGCAGCGGCGTATTGGACAGCTCGCGCAGGATCTGGAGCTCAGTGTCTTCCTTGATCGGCATCAGGTTGAGGATACAGATCTGGATCGGGCGGATGTCCTGGGTTTTCGCCCTTGTTTCGTCCATGACGAAGATATTTTCTTTTTCAAGCACTTCCCTCACGGGGAGATGATTCGGAATTTTTACAGGCATGTCGTACTATTTAAGCCTCCTCCAGTGCTGCCAGAAACTCTTCCTCCGTAAGGATCGGGATGCCGAGCTCCCTGGCCTTTTTGTTCTTTCCGGACGTACTCGCCGCATCATTGTTGATGAGGGCCGCCGTCTTCTTGGAGACGGAACCCGCAAGCTTTCCGCCATGTTCTTCAATAAACCGTGCAAATGCGTCCCGGTTCTCAAATCTCGTGATGCTGCCCGTGACCACATAGGTCTTCCCGGCGAGCTTCTCCGAGACCGGGCCCGCATGATCCGCCATGTTGAGGCCCTCCGCCTTCAGCCGCCCGATCAGTGCGCGGTTGGCCGGAGCCGCAAAGAAATGCACAATTCCCCGGGCAGTGATCTCACCAATATCGGGAATGGCAAGGAGCTGTTCCTCGTCTGCTTCCATCAGCGCATCGAGGGATCCCATTTTCCTCAAAATCGCCCTGGCCGAGGTCTTCCCCACATTGGGAATGGCGAGTCCCGTCAGGAGGCGGGAAGGCTCGTTGCTCTTCGAGGCCTCAATGGCGGCAAGGAGCTTGTCCGTGTTCTTCTCTCTCCCGATGACGCCATTTTCAATGAGCTCATCCCGGCAGTTCTTCAGCTCATAGATGTCTGCGATGCTCTTCACATAACCCCGGGTGACGACAGCCCGAATGAGCTCGTCGCCGAAACCCTTGATGTCCATCGCGTCGCGGCTCACAAAATTCACCAGGTGGCGCAGGAGCTGGTCCGGACAGTCCGGGTTGATGCAGTACAGATCCACCTTGCCTTCTTCGCGCTCGATGGGGGCGCCGCAGGAGGGACAGGTGTCCGGGAGCCGGAAATCCGTCACGCCCGCCGGGCGCTTCTCCGGGAGAGAACAGCGGATCTTCGGAATGATCTCACCCGATTTGTACACCAGCACGCTGTCGCCGATGCCGATGTGCAGCTCGTTGATGAAGGCCTGATTGTGGAGCGTCGCGCGGCTCACTGTAGTTCCGCACAGCCGGACCGGGTCAAATACTGCCGTGGGATTGACCCTCCCGGTCATGCCTATGGAGACCTCGATATTCCGGATCACGGTCTCCTTCTCTTCCGGCGGATACTTGTAGGCGATATGACCGGCACTGTATTTTGCACCGGCCGGGAAATCCTCGCGGTATGCGGTCTGGTCAATCTTGACCACGGCCCCGTCGATCTGGTAGGGCAGTCCGCCTCTCCCGTTCCCGATGCGCTCGATCTCCTCAAGGATCTCCTCATCGCTGGTGCAGAGCCTACCGGGGACAGTGCTGAACCCGAACTCCTCTGCCAGGATCGCAAGTCCCCTGCTGTGGGAGCTTATGAGGGAAGGGTCTTCGGATCTCTGTACATTAAAGACAAAGAAAGAGAGGCCCCGCTCCTTCGTCACCTCTGGATCCAGCTGGCGGAGCGTCCCCGCCGCACAGTTTCTGGGATTCGCAAAGGTCTTCCTTCC
>CADCQE010000184.1 GCA_902803505.1 uncultured Lachnospiraceae bacterium
CATTGGTACTGCCGGAGATGACCATCTGGGTCCCCGTGTAGGTCATCACCACCTTGTCCGTAAGGTCGCAGTTCTCCAGCACGAGAAGGGCCGTGAGAATCTTGGTGATGCTGGCCGGGTAGCGGATCGCGTCGCGGTTCAGAGAATAGAGAATACCGCCGCTGTCCACATCGACCACGAAGCCAGTGGCCTCCTGGATCTCATCCATCTGGGGCCAGCCCTCCACCAGATTCGTCAGAGCGACATCCGGCTGCTCCCCGTCCTCCGCCATACACGGCAGCGGAAAAGCCGCAAGACACAGGCACAGAATTACCGCAAGCAATCGTTTTTTCATCATTTCCCCATCTCCCGTAAAAAGAATCAGACCCTTTCTCTCCGTTCCTAAAAATGTCTGCTGCGGACGCCCTCATTTTGCGGCCCACTCCGCCACATACTTGGAGGCATATTCGGAAAATGCGGCATACGCCTCGTCCAGATAGGCATAGGAAGGATCCCCGCTGTGATCCGCCACATCGAAGTGATCCCGGAGGTAAGCCCCCAGCCAGGAGGTAAAGATCCGGGCACCGTGGTAATTGAGGTGCTGCCCGTCCCCAGTGTCGGTCCGAGGGGTGAGGCCGATCGCAGTCCCCTCGTCGATCAGGTTGAGGTGCGTTACGCCGCATTCATCCGCGACCTTCTGGACTGCTGCCGCCGCATCCACGCGGGCGCAGTATCCGCGCTGGCTCACGTCGTAGGCAGTGGTCATGTTGGGGAAGGTCATAAGGAGCAGCTGGATTCCCTGCTCCCTGCAGAGATCGATGATCTTCCTGAGATAGGTCTCAGAGACCGGGGACAGGGAGGCATCGGGAGAGGCCGCATAGGGCTCGAGAGGATCCGCCTCCGCACACACCCGCGGATCCACTTTTGCGCCGTAGGTCGTGTACTTAATATCCTTCTGGAAATCCGAGCGCTTCAGATGCTGCCACCGCTCGTGGTAGGCAATGACCGGCAGGGCAATTCCCATCACCTCGTCAAAGGAATAGCCCCTCTCCACCGAGGCCGTCTTGATCAGCTCCCATCGCTCCGGGGCAAAATAGCGCATCACATCCGTAGCGTAGTGCAGGTTGCCGATTTCTACCACCGTTCGCTTCGAGCGGGCCTTTCCGCAGTCAAGGACCACCAGCTTGGGATTGCCCCTTTTGATCAGCTCCTTCAGGACATAGTAGCTCACCGTAAAAGACTGGCCGCCGGTGCCGCAGTTATAGGAAACCATTCCGTACTCGTCCCACAGCTGCAGGGGGTATACGCCGTTCATGATCGTGGAGGGTCCCAGAAGGAGTACCTCACATTCACTGCCCTCAAGCTGCGGCTCCTTCGAGGGGAGATACTCATGGTTCTTCTGCCTAAGTATCTTTCCCAGAAAGAACAGAAGAAGGCCGAGGATGCACAGAAATGCTGCACACCGCAGGGCCTTTGTCCATCTTCCACGCACGCTCAAGCGCCGCCTCCCTCACATATATCTTTCGAAGAGAGCCGCCATCGCATCCACAGAATTGAAATTCTCCGGAACGATCTCCTCATAGGGGAGCTCCACGTTGAACTCAGAAGAGAGCGCAGAGATGATCCCCACAACGGTCAGGGAATCGAGTGTTCCGTCATCCACCAGCTCATCCGAGCTCTCAAAATCGATCTCCGGATAGTTCTCATGTAAAATGGCAAGTATCTTTTCCTTCATAGCTTTCCTTCCTTTCCTAAAGATTGTCTGTTTCTTCCTGAGAGACCTTTCCGGCCCTGATCTGCTCCACAATCTCATTGTTCGCTTTCACATACCGCTCCCAGTCCGCTGTCACCTCAGGAGTGTGCTGCGTGTGGATATTGTACTCCTTTTGGATGTATTCTCCAAGCGCATTCGTCACTTTTTCCGCGCCGAGATAATTCACATGCAGGCTGTCAGCAAAATCCGTGCTGTAATCCAGGCCGTAGGCCTCTCCGTCTGACATGTCCAGAAGCGTGTAGCCGTAGCTCTCGATGATCTCTCTGAGCGCCGCGACCCGCCCGGGCAGATAGTCTCCATACGGATAAGGCGAGACAAAGAACAGCACGTTCCGCCCCTTCTTCCGGCACTCCTCAAGCAGGTAGATGAGCTCCCGCGTCGTGTTCTTGTGGAGCGAAGTCGGCTCGGCATTCTCCACAACAGGAGACGCCACCTTGGGATGGACACCCTGCCGGTTGCGCCAGCGCTTCATGGGATGCACTTTCTCATTGTTCCAAAACTCGAACAGCGTAGTATCCACACCCGACCAATAGCTGTGATATTTGTAAATATCCAGGAATTCCGTCACCCGCTCAGCGATGGAGTCATAGGCCCTGCAGATCATTCCCCATTTGTTGAGACCGAGCTTCATCGTATCCGTCATCAGGTAGACGGCTTTTGAAAAATTTTTCTTCGTGCCCTTGATGTAGCGGCGCACCTCCACGAGAAAGAGCTCAGGCGACTGGGTCTTCTCCACCTCATCCATGAGGAAGGGCGTCGAGATCGTGGACTGGATCGGGCAGCCCAGATTGTAGGAGGTGATGCCGAAGTTCTCGTAGAGCTTCGGTGTGTCGACGTACTGGTAACAGGCGCTGCTCCCCAGCGTGACGACATCCAGGGAATTGTCCGGCTCCGCGTAGAAACCGGGAAACACATTTTTTGCATTTCTCTCCGGGACCTGCCTCAGCACGTAGCTCATGTGGAGCGTTAAGTAAAAGAGCAGAGAGAGGAAGACCACACAGCGGATGGCCTTCCACAGCTTCGCAAGTCCCGCCTTCTTAGCGGGCTGCCCGGCGATGTCTTTGTCAGTTGCAGCTTGTACAGATTTCTCCTGCATAAATGAACCTCAAAAAAATGGATCGTCAGCTCAAAGTGTCCCCTTGACGCACAAGAATGCCCTCAGGCTTTGTAGAGCGCCGCAATGGCGCGGCGGTCAAGCTTCTGCATGCGGTTCCGGGGCAGCTCCTCCACCTCAATGATGCGGGCCGGGATCTTGATCCTCTCCAGGCGGGTGGCCAGGTACTTGCGCAGCTCAACGGCGCTGTAATCCTCGCGGCATTTTCCAACGAAGAGAACCGGAACGTGGCCGAGTATCCCATCCGGGTCAGGCACGCCGATGCATGCGTACTCGCCCGCGCCCTCGTACTCGCTCGCAATGTTCTCCACCTCCAGCGGCGAGAGCTTCTCCCCGCCGATATTGATGATGTCGTCGGAGCGGCCCAGCATGAAGAGATAGCCTTCTTCGTCGGAGTAACACAGGTCATTCGTGACGAGCCATCCATCCCGGAGCGCATCCGCCGTCTCATCCGGCCGCCCGTAGTAGCCGCTCATCACCATGTCGCCGCGGATCGCCAGCCGGCCCGGGTTGTCCCTGTTCCTGCCGATGAGCGACCGTTCCGCCTTGCAGGAGGCCTCCGCCGTCTCGTGGAGCTGTGCATCGGAGTCGGCGCCATTTGCAAGAAACATAACCTCTGCCCCCGCAATCGGGAGCCCCAGAGTGGACACTCTCTCCTCATTCTCAGCGACGTCGTGGACGTAGGTAAACATCACACCGCCTGTCTCCGAGGAGCCCCAGGTATTTGTGATCTGAGTGTCCGGCAGCATCCTGGAGAGGCGCTTTCTCTGCTCCACGCTGAGGGCCCCCGATCCGACCTCAATAAAGCGAAAGCGGCCCATGATTTCATAAAAATGCTCCTGCATCTGTCCCCGCAGCAGTTCCATCGACACGGGCACTGCGACCATGCCCGTACACGCATGGGTCAGCTGGTTCTGCTCCGTCTCCTTCGCGAAGGCAAAGCCGTTCTGCAGGACGAGCGTCCCGCCCGCCACAAGCGTCGCGCGGCAGACGCGGAGCGCAAGGGAGTGATGAAGGGGAAGGGGCATGAGGACGACGTCGTCTCCCCTGATGCCGATGCCGTTCTTCGTATTATTTAAAATGTCCCAGACCGCACGGAAGCTAAGGATCACGCCCTTCGGCTTCCCGGTAGTGCCGGAAGTGAACAGGATCTCTGCATAGTCTTCCTTATCCGGGAATTCATAGGGCGGGACATCGACCGCGTTCTCCGCCTCCTTCAGCTCGGTAAGAAACTCCTTCTGCGTCACGATCTGCTTCCCGGACGGAATGTCCTTGATCTTGAGCGCAGTCAGAAGAAGCGCCGCCTCTGCGTCATCATAGAGGGAGAGCTCATGCTCCGCCTTGCCACTCTTGTCCGTGGGCACCGCCGTGGCCCCCAGGTACTGGATCCCGAGGAGGAAGACAAAGGTCTCCATCTTCGACATCGCCGTATAGAGCACCCGGTCTCCCCGCTTCACTCCTCTCTTCGCAAGCAGAGCCGCAGCAGTGCGGATCCGCCGGCCGAACTCGCCGTAGCTCAGCTTCTCCTTGCGGAAGATCAGGGCCGTCTTATCGGGCTGGGACTCGGACAGCTCCAGGACGCAGTTTACCAATGTATCTGTTCTCATGACAATATCCTCCAACATGATTGCTATATGATTCCGGTTTTACGCTTCCCGCGCATGAGACAAGTCCTTAAGGCGGGCTCAGAATCCGCCGTAGGCAAAGGCTCCCGCGTGGTAGGCATTTCCGTAAATGCCGAAAATGATGACGGACAGAACTACCCCGTAATAGATCACCCAGCGCAGCGGGAAGGGAAGCCGGTCAATGCGATCCCTCACATCGAAGTGCGCACTCATAATATCCACAATCCATACGATCAGGAAGAACACTATGAGTACAAGCATGTTCTTCTTGTCAATTCCATAAGAGAAAATGCCGCCGTCCCGGAGTATGTGCAGCCGGCCTGCGGCAAAGATCTGCCCGATGATGAGAAAGAGGCTCCGCCCCGCGCCGCAGGCCGTGATCATGCGGCCGATGGCAAAGTAGATGCAGGTGCGGATCATCTGGAAGAGCCGGTATCCGAAGCTCTCCGTCCGGATATGGAGCTTCGCCGGCACTGCTTTCAGCTCCTTCGCAAATGCCGTCTCAATGATGATCAGTACGCCCCAGTAGATGCCCCAGAACAGATAATCCTTGCCGGTGCCGTGCCAGAGCCCGGTCAGGATCCAGACAATCATAAGCGGCACTGCTGCGGAGAAGACCTGGGCTGCCCTGGCCCCGCGCTTCTTCCGGATCGCCGCGGTCCGCTTCATGAATCCCGGATTCATGGCGATGGGCATGTAGACATAATCCTTAAACCAGGCCCCGAGAGTGATGTGCCATCTCCGCCAGAACTCCGCTGCGCTCTTCGCAAAGAAAGGCTGGCGGAAGTTCTCATCCAGCGTGATCCCCATCGCTTCGGCGGCGCCGATGACGATGTCCATACAGCCCGAGAAATCCATGTAAATGGCGATTACATTTCCGATGACGGCCAGCACGACTTCAAGCCCGGCATAGTGGTAGATGTCCGCAAAGATCGTGCTCGTCACCGGCGTGATCCGGTCGGCGATGATGCTCTTCTTCAGAAAGCCCCACCACATGCGCTGCATGCCGTGGCAGACCCGCTCATAAGAGAAGCCGGGGAGCTGATGGAACTGCTTCGCCAGCCGGTCGTAGTGGCTGATCGGGCCCTGCACAATAATCGGGAAGAAGGTCATACAGGTAAGCAGAGTGAAATAATTGTGCTCCACCTTCACCTTGCGCCAGTATACATCCGCGAGATACCCCACCGCAGAGAAGGTGTAATAAGACAGTCCCAGCGGAACCATAATCCTCGTGAAGCGGATGTCCAAAAGACGGGAGGTCTCCTCAAAGTGGAGGAGCCGCCCGACCTTCACATAGACCAGCGTTCCGATCAGGAGGAGAATTCCGAGCAGCAGCCATTTTCTGGTGCGGGATTTATACGCTGCAAGCAACGGAACCTGCTCCTTTTTGCTGAGACCCTCTGCCTCCTTTTCAAACCCCTCATAGATCCGCTCAATCCGGATCGAGCAGAAATAAAGCAGCAGCGAAGCCGCGACGAGAAGCGCCATACAGTTCAGACCGCCGGCAAACTTGTAGAAGAAGACATTGCCGACCAGAATGACGCCCTGTTTCAGGAAGGATTTCGGCATCAGCAGATAGATCAGCAGAAAAGCCGCAAAGAAAAGGACAAAAAATAAGCTGTTATAGGTCATTATGGGCATGGAAAAAACCTCGATTGAATCTTGCAATTTCGCCTGTCATAGCACAAATCTTACTCCAACTCCCGAATTGCACCGCAGGTCAGCGCATAATCGGCCTTCACCTGCTCGAGAAGCCCGTCGGCCTCCGGCATCCGCCCATTCCGCAGCGCCTCCGTCAGCTGGCTCGAGGAGCGGTTCAGCTTCGTGAGGCCCAGGTTGAGGCAGAGCCCCTTCAGGGTATGAACCGCCTGGAACGCCTCCCGGTCCGCGTGCTCGCTGTATTTCTTCACAAGCACGCCATAGCAGGGATCGTCCAGAAAGCGAAGCAGATATTTCCTGACCAGCTCCTCTGTCGCAAGTCTCTCAATGGTTCCTTCATAATCACCCTCAAATTGTGCGTAACATTCTGCAACAGTCATTTGTGTATTCCTCTTTTCTATCGTCACAAACGAAAATGTCTGTCTCGCAGGCCTTTTCGTCTTCTCTTCATCAATAAAAATGGATTGTGACCGCTTTCGGTTCTCCAGCGAGTCTTTCTAAGCAGTGCGTCTCCGTCAATACGCGTGTAAGTCAAGATTCACATCCTGCGCATCCGGGGAGAGAATGTCCTCCATGGAATCATCGTAGAAGCAGCAGTGGGACCGCCCGGCCTCCTTGGCCACACACAGCGCCGCATCGGCGCGGTAGAACAGATCCCGGAACGTCCTCCCGTGCAGCTTCGTCGTGGCGACGCCCATGCACATCGAGATGCCGTCCTCTCCCTCTGTGATCTTCTTGAAAATGCGGTCAACCGCCACTTCCACTCCATCCCTGTCCCGGATGAAGACCAGGAACTCGTCCCCGCCGATTCTGGCGACAACGTCGCCTTTCCGCACGCTTGCGTGGATGCGGTCGGCGACCTTCTTCAGGTAGAGATCCCCCGACTGATGCCCGCAGCTGTCATTTACGCTCTTCAGGTCATCGGCGTCGAGGAGCAGCATCGCCCAATCCAGCTTCTGGTTTCTGAGCAGCTGCTGAATCTGCTGCTTCGCGTATTTCTGATTCATGAGGCCCGTCGTGTCGTCCATCCTCACCTGTTTCTCCAGCTTCAGCATACGGACATAATCCTTGTGAATATTCGATACGACGCCGATCGCCCCGCGGAATATGTGCTGGCCGTCATTTGACCATATGGGCTGCGCCACAATGCGGTTCCACTCCTTGTGTCCCTTTACGGTAAGCTGCACCTCCATGCGCAGCCGCATCGAATTCTGGGGAAGGGAGCGCAGCCTCGCCCCGATCTTCTCCAGATCGGCGGGAGAGATGATCTCAAGGAGCTTCTCATTCTTCCGTGGATAATAGATCGTCTCCGGAAGTGAGAATTTCTTCATGCCGTGGCCGGAGACCGTCAGTGTCTCCGGATTCGTCGAATAATCGAAGAGCACATCCTGGGAAATGGACGCATAGAACTGCGCCTTGTTGCGCTCATATTCCAGGAGCTTCAGCGTGCGCATGGAGGAAGTGTTCTCCAGGTTCCCATATCTCTCCGCTGCGATCCTCTGCACATCATCCCGCACACGGCTGCTGATCACATCCTCGGACAGGCGGCCCTCCAGCTGGGGCTCCACCTCCTTGAGGCACTCCAGCAGGAGCGGGTTGAAGACACCGCACTCGCCATTTAGGATCATGCGTATCGCAGAGTCGTGGTCAAAGGCAGGCTTGTAGACGCGCTCGCTCGTCAGCGCATCGTACACATCCGCGAGCCCGACGATCTGTGCCGAGATGGGAATCGCATCCCCCTTCAGGCCGTCCGGATAGCCCCTGCCGTCATAGCGCTCATGGTGCCAGCGGCAGATCTGATAGGCGGTCTTCATGAGAAAATCCTCCTGGCCGAAGGGGATGTCCTGGAGCATCTCCGCCCCGGCCATGGAATGTGTCTTCATGATCTCGAATTCCTCGGCGGTGAGCCTCCCCGGTTTGTTCAGTATCCCTTCGGGAATGGTGATCTTCCCGATGTCATGCAGGGAAGAAGCCATCGCGATCAGGGTCACGTCCTCATCCGACAGATGATAGCGGTTCGTCTTCTTCCTCAGCTGATCCAGCAGGATGCGGGTCACAGTATTGATATTCATCACATGCAGCCCGCTCTCTTCATTTCGGAATTCCACAATGTGGGAGAGCACCATGATCAGGAGGCTCGAGCGCTTCTCCGTCTGATAAATCTCCTGCTCGACGATCTCGGAGAGCTGCTTCTGCTTCACGTAGAGCATGATGGCATTCTCTACGCGCTTCTGCACAATCAGGAAATTGAACGGCCGGGAGATATAATCCACAACGCCCAGTTCAAATGCGCGGTTCAGAGTCTCCACCCCGGTCTCTGCGGAGATCACAATCACGGGGATGCACGAGATCATCCAGCGGTTCCTGTTCATCTCCTCCAGCACTTCAAAGCCGTCCACGCCGGGCATCACGATATCAAGCAGCATCAGCGCCAGCTCATGGCCCTTCTGCCAAATGATCTCCAGAGCCTCTTCGCCGTCCTGCGCCTCGAGCACGTCATAGTGCGCGCCGAGCATATCAATAAGCAGCGAGCGGTTCAGCTCGCTGTCATCCACTATCAGGACTTTTGGTTTTGTCTCTTTGTTCATAGGTCACCTGCGCGGGGCTTGCCCGCTGCTTAATCACAGTTATTGTTTATGCTTTCATATTAGCATACGATAATTGGTGAGACAATAGCAGGTCAGAGGGAACTCCC